>JAABRW010000136.1 GCA_011390695.1 Desulfotignum sp. | reverse complement strand
TCCACAATGTCATGGTACATCCAGTCTTCGGCAGCCAGGGCATGCATGGTGCCGGTCAAAAGAATCAGGCAGGCTGCCATGGCAAAAAACGAGTGTTTTAATGGATGAATGTTCATGGTTTCTCCTAATGGTTTGGTGGTTATTTTACATGATGATTTTATTTTGTTTGCGGAGTCTTCCGCAGGGCATCCATGGTTTTGTCTGCATATCTAAGATAGCAACCTATGTGCCACCCGGGAAAAAATGGTGAATTATTTTATAACAGCCTTTTTTTAAAGGATTTTTGTGATTGAAACCATAAAAATTTTTTTATGAAAATGGCACTGGTGTTGCCAAAGTGCTAATCATGTGTTAATGTGTTAATTAACATTGTCGTTAACAGGAGAGAGAAATGGATATTGGAAAATACTGGCGGGTGATCATTGATTCGGTTCAGGATGGGATTATACTGGTGGATGAACAGGGTGATTTCATTGCTGCCAACCACTCGGCCCAGCTCATGACAGGATATACAGAAGACCAGCTCATCGGCCGGTCCTGCCGGATCCTCAACTGCACGGGGTGTGAAATCAAAGGGAAGGGGAAGGGAAAAGACTGGTGCATGCTTTTTTCCCAGGGTCTGGTCAGGGATAAAAAATGCATGATAACCGACAGCCGCAAACAGACTATCCCCATAGTCAAAACAGCCACTGTGCTTTATGATGATGCGGGACAGATCACAGGGGCAGTGGAAACCCTCAAGGATATTTCGGAAAATATCAGCTATAAAAATGAACTGGATACCATTAAACGCATTTACCATATTGATGACGGGTTCCACGGGATTATCGGCCGCACCCCGGTGATGCAGAATCTTTTTGAACATATCCAGGGGGTTGCCTCCCTGGACACGCCGGTGATTATTCTCGGAGAAAGCGGGACCGGCAAGGAAATGGTGGCAAAGGCCCTGCACGAAAAAGGCAGCCGGGCGGACAAGCCCTTTGTCAAGGTCAATTGTGCGGCTTTGAGTGAAACCATTCTGGAAAGCGAATTGTTCGGCCATGTGAAAGGGGCGTATACCGGGGCTGCAAATGACCGTATCGGGCGGTTTGAGGCAGCCCACCAGGGCACCATTTTTCTGGATGAAATCGGGGACATCCCTTTGTCCGTCCAGGTGAAACTGCTGCGGGTGCTGGAGGAACAGATGATCCAGCGGGTGGGGGATAACCGGTCCATACCCATTAACGTGCGCATCATCACCGCCACCAACAAGGACCTTGAAAAAATGATCCTCCAGGGAGAGTTCCGTCAGGACCTGTATTTCAGGATCAATGTGTTTCCTTTGACCTGTCCTCCTTTGCGCCATCGCAAGGATGATATCACCTTGATCATCCAGCATTTTATCAGTATTCTGGCACAGAAAACAAAGAAAAATATTCTCGGGTTTACCCCCCAGGCCATGCGGATTATGGTGGCCTATCCCTGGCCCGGCAATATCAGGGAGTTGCGCAATGTCGTGGAATATGCCTTTGTGCTGGCAAAAGGCAAAAGCATCGGCACCGAACATCTGCCGGAAAAACTGCTGCATCAGAACCCCGACACATACACATCCCCGGCTCCCCGCCCTGAGGAACCGGTTGTTTCGGCAAAAATAGCGTGCAAACAATCGGAAAAAGCCGCTCTGGTGGAGGCTTTGCAGAAAAGTGACGGCAACCAGACAAAGGCGGCGCAGATGCTGGGGGTTTCCCGGGTAACGGTGTGGAAACGCATGAAAAAACACGGGGTTGCCCTGAAAAATGCAAAAGGGTAACACCTGCGGGACAGGTATAACCGGTCCAAAAAATTGTGACCAGCCGCAGAGCCGTTGGGATGATATCAATGTAACCTTTTGATAATAATATATTTTTTTATATCAACAAAACAATATATTACGGATTTATGTTTTTGGCACCATGTTTGCTTAATCTATTGAACAGGGGCACCCTGCAGCAAAGCCGGGAAAAGCCCTGATTATGAAAAAGGAGTGTAGATGAAAAAAGAAAATATACTGGTCATTGTACTGGTAACCATTGCCCTGGCCGGCTTGTTCTGGTTTTTCACCGCCCGGACAGGGCCGGAAATTCCTGGTGGTACAGGTGGTACTGAACCGGTTGCATCAGCACAAATACCTGTTGTGGAAACAACAGGTAACGCCGGGGTGGAAAACGGTAACGCCGGGCAAAATACCAGTATCGACTGGAAAGACTATACCCCGGGCCTGGCCCAGGCCAAAACCCAGGAAAAAAACGTGTTCCTGTATTTTTATGCCCAGTGGTGCACCTATTGCACCAAGTTGAAAAAAACCACGTTTGTGGATGAAAAAGTCCTGTCATATCTGGAGAAAAATTTTGTCAGTATTTCCGTTGATACAGACCAGAATCACGCGCTGTCCCAGACATGGCAGGTAAAGGGGCTGCCCACCATGTGGTTTCTTGCCCCTGACGGCAGCAGGATCAGCAGCCTTCCCGGTTATGTTGACGGATCCCAGATTTTGCAGATTCTCAGATATATTCATACCAAAAGCTATGACAAGATGAGTTTTCAGGATTTTTTAAAAATTTAACCCACAATGATTTAAAAAAAGCGAGACAGCCATGCGTTCACCAATTTCACGACGGCATTTTTTAAAAACCTCTTTCTTTGCGGCGGGTACGGCAATTGCCGGCACAGGTACGGCAAGGGCGGCAAGTACTTTTGATGCTGACAAAGAACCCCTGGTAACCCTGATCGATATCAGCCGGTGCATCGGGTGTGAAGAATGCGTATATGCCTGTCAGGATGCCAATGCCCACAAGTTTCCCGATCCCGAAAAACCGTTTCCCAAAATGTATCCGGACCGGGTGCCGGTGGAAGACTGGTCAGACCGACGGGATGTTACAGACCGCCTGACCCCCTATAACTGGCTGTATATCCAGTATGCCAGCGCCACCACCAAAGATGGAGAAAAAATCACCCTGACCATTCCCCGGCGCTGTATGCACTGCCAGAACCCGCCTTGTGTCAAACTGTGTCCATGGGGGGCTGCCAAACAGGAAAAAAACGGGCTTTCCCGCATCGATTCACAGATCTGCCTGGGCGGATCCAAGTGCAAAGATGTCTGCCCCTGGGATATCCCCCAGCGCCAGACCGGTACGGGCCTTTACCTGGATCTGCTGCCTGCTTTTGCCGGTAACGGTGTCATGTACAAATGTGACCGGTGTTACCGGAAAATAGAAAAAGGAGAGCAGCCGGCCTGTATTGAAGCCTGTCCTGAAGATGTCCAGACCATAGGCAAAAGATCCGATATCATCAAAAAGGCAGAGGATCTGGCAAAAGAAATGGACGGTTATATTTACGGCCTGGATGAAAACGGGGGAACCAATACCATTTATGTATCCCCTGTGCCCTTTGACCAGCTGGTATATGACACCGGCAAGGGCAAACCCCATATGCATCCGGTGGAAGATACCATGGCAGCCGGATCCAATCTGGCAATCGCCATGGTCATTGCACCCATTGCCGGTGCAGCAGCTGCCGTTGGAAAATATTACAGGCAGATGAAAGAGGAGGCGTGATGGTGTATCATGTTAAAAGCCGCCGCATGGTGTACGGCCTGACCCTGTTTTTTATCGCTTTGAGCGGATTTGCCCAGATGCCCATTTTTGAACGCTACTATATCTCTGATATCCCGGGGCTGGGATGGCTGGCATTTTTTTATGTCACCCATGCCATTCACTATGCCCTGGGCGCACTGCTCATCGGGTTTTGTGTATATGTGGCACTGGATTATTTTTTTGGCCGCAGGAACAGCGGTACAAAAACATGTCAGATAACCAGAGACACCCGGACTAGCGCATCTGCCCGGGTAAAAATTGCTGCGCTTTCCGGATTGATTATCACCGGCTGTTTCATGGTGGTGAAAAACCTGTCCGGTATCTATTTTCCCCATGGCGTGGTCATTGGTCTGGATCTGCTGCACCTGGTGTTTGCCATGGTGCTGCTGGGTGCAACCGCCTATACCCGGGTGCGCCGCAGATCCTGGATCTTTTGAAATAAAAAATCATAAGGCCCTGATCAATAGTTTTCCTGGATATTTGCCATAAGCATGCCAGGTTTTCGATCGCTCTGTACAGCACTCTGTCCCAAGCCCCGCCCCTGGTGGTGTCCTGTGCCCGGCCCCCTCCGACTCTGACGGTCCGTTCACAGGACACCACCAGGGGCTCCCCATAGAAGCGCACGCTGCTATAGCAAATATTCAGGGTTTTCTTAGCGCTTTTCAAGAATACCCTCTTTCTGTTACAATATGAAAATTGTAAAAAACCGGTTGGGAAAATATGGAAAAATCAGCCGGAATACGGTAATAGATGCAGGGAATTATTTTGAAAGGCAATTACTTTTGTTATGCATGTGATCAAGGACTGGATTAGACGACAATTTTCCGATCCCCAGGTGGTTATACTTGGACTGCTTCTGCTCTCCGGCCTGGTTACAGTACTTTTAACCGGACAGCATCTGATGCCGGTTATTGCCAGTGTGATCATTGCCTATCTTCTGGACGGCATAATATTGTCCCTGCAACGGTTCGGGATTCCCCGAATGCTTGCTCTGGGCATTGTCTTTTCTCTTTTTTTCCTGGTAATGCTGGC
>JAABRW010000135.1 GCA_011390695.1 Desulfotignum sp. | reverse complement strand
TCATGGGCGATGCCGGCGGACAGCTGCCCGATGCAGGCCAGCTGCTGGCTCTGCTCCATTCTGAGCATGGTTTCCGCCTTGGTTTTGTCCGCCAGGTACAGCTTGTTCACCATGAATGTGGACACCAGGGTGATAATGATCATCATCACCAGGCAGCTGATGCCGATGATCCAGTTGAAGGTTTTTCCCAGGTTCAGCCAGGTGCCCATGACAACGGATTTTTCCTTGTTCACCAGGAGGATGAACGGGGTGGTAACCGCCTCGGTGATAATATAGGAGTATCCGGTGATAAAGGCATGATCGCTTCCGTTTTCATGCAGAATCACGTTTGTGGTGGATGAAAATTCCGGAATGTCCAGGCGGGCGGGGGTGAAAATTTCTCCATAGGTGCTGGAAGGGGTCTGGAGCACACCCAGGTGATTCATCAGAAAAATATCGGTGTTAACATTGGTTTTATAGGAGAGCAGGGTGTCCATGAGCCGCTGGGTGTCCAGGGTGGCCCGGAGGATGAAAAGCCGGCCCATGGCGTTTATTGACCGGACCGCAATGATGATGTGGGGCACATCCCGGTATCCGGTGAACACTTCACTGATAAAATTGTCACTTTCCAGGCTTTTGGTGAACCAGGGCTGGGTTTTATAGTTTTTGCCCTCCAGATTGAAAGGGCCGGCATAGGCCACCTGGCTGCCGTCGGCATCGATGATGCCCAAATCCGTGAATCCGCCGAATCCCAGCTTGAGATTGCGCAGGATTTCCGCCAGGTGTTCGTTATCGACCAACGCGTAATAGGGCAGTTCATTCACGATAAACCGCAGGGCATTCAGCCGTTCTTCCAGGAAAAACCGCACAGACCGCTTGGCATTGGAGGTGACCCGCTCGGCCTGGAGAATCAGTTCCGCATCCACGGCCTGCCGGATCAGCTGCTGGTTGATGAGGGTTGCCATCACCAGGGGGGACAGGGAAGTCACGGCCAGGATAATGATGCTGATGATCCAGATGCGGCAGTAATTGGAAAAGGTGTGAAAAGAGGCCAGGTGGGCATTGTGCCGGTGAAACAAAAAAGCCAGCCACTCCTGTTTCTGCAGTATTGCGGTATCTGCGGTTTTCGGATCATTGCACCTCCCCCCGGACACAGTTGAGCAGGGTGGTGATTTTTTCAATGCTCACGGGCTTGTGGATGAATTCCACCGCGCCCAGCCCAAGGCATTCTTTTTCATCCTCCCTGGTGCCGTGTCCGGTGATGATGAAAACAGGGATGTCCGGATCGATTTGTTTTACATGGGCCAGCACCTGTGTGCCGTACATATCCGGCAGTTTCAGGTCAAGCAGGATCAGGGCGGCTGCGCCGGGATTTTCCTTTACCCACTGTAGACCGGACTGCCCGTCATAACATGCCTGACATGTGATGCCCCGAAGGGAGAGCCGCCGGGACAGCATGTCGGCAAATTTGATTTCATCATCAATAATGAGAATGTCAATGTGTTTCATAAATCAATCTTTTGTGTTGACTGTTTAAAAATTTTAATTTATATCTCAACATAAAGTTTTTTGTTTCATTTGTAAACATTAAAATTTTGAAAAATGAAAAATTTTAACACCAAATCCGAGGACCAGTTATGACAATTCTTGATAAATCCAAAAAAAAACCAGGAAAGGCGGATGCGCAGGAGGCGGGCAGCCCGGATAAACCCCGTGAAACCAAAAATGCGGCATCCGGGCAAAACACCCGTCAGGACATTGCTGTTGCCACTTATGAAAGCCTGTTTCCCGACAAAATGGTTTCCTACACCATTGAGATGGCTGTGCGGATGGACTGCGGCATCATTGCTGTGAATTGTGCCAATCTTACCCATGATGTCACCGAATTTTTTTCAAATGCCCATGATGTGGCGTTTGCGGAGTTTAAAAAAAATTCCGACCGGAATGCAGATGATTTCCGTACCAAAGCACAGGAGCAGGGTCTGCGGTTTTCCCACACGGTGCATTATTCAGATATTGATACAGCCATTGATGCGGTCATAAAGGAATACGGCAAGCCTGAATATATCATCACGGAAAATCCGGCGGGCATGGCAAAAGAAAAAGCCGGGACCAGAACCCGGACCCGGGAGGATATTCACATATTGCTGGTGGATGATAATCCCAGATTTCTGAACGCACTGGCTGACAGGATACGGCTCCAGGGTTATGAACCGCTCACAGCTTTGGATGGTAAAGAAGCCCTTGAAGTCATGCAGACAAAAACGGTCCATCTGGCAATTATCGACCAGCGGCTGCCGGATATGGACGGTCTTGATCTGATTGCCAGGGTAAAAGAAATTGACAGCACCATACCCAGCTCCCTGCTCACCGGCCACGGAGATGCAAAACTCAAGGAAGCCACCGAAGCGTTGGAATCCTTTTATTTTGAAAAAGAAGATATGGGAAGTTTCTGGGGATTTTTCAGAAAAATGCTGAACACCCTGGGATCGACCGAGGAAAAAGAGCCGGTAATTGCACAGACCTTTTGTGTCTATGCCATAGATTAAGGAGGAAATTATGGATACCCAGTTTATTTTTGGCATGTTTTTGATTTTTTCACTTTCAGTGCTCTGTTATTTTTTCCGGAAGAAAAAATAGCGGCTTTCATATAACCATTGAACGGAGAATTATTTGCATGACACCTGATATGATATTGACAATGACAGTACTTGTTTTTGTTATCTGTTTGTTTGTTTTTGAATGGGTCCGGGTGGATGTTGTGGGGATCATGATGATGGTGCTGCTTCCCCTTATCGGCCTTGTTACACCTAATGAAGCCTTTTCAGGCCTTTCCAGCAACGCGGTCTGTTCCATTATCGCGGTTATTATCATCGGGGCAGGCCTTGATAAAACAGGGGTGATGAACAATGTGGCCAAGCCGATCATGACCCTGGCCGGCAAAAGTGAAAACAGGATCATTCTGTTTATTGCCGGTTCCGTTGCCCTGATTTCCAGTTTGCTGCAGAATATCGGGGCTGCCGCATTGTTTCTGCCCGTTACCCAGAGAATTTCAAAACGCCTGGGAATCCCTGCATCAAGGGTGCTGATGCCCATGGCATTCTGTGCAATTATCGGTGGTACCATCACCCTTGTGGGGGCAAGCCCAACCATTTTATTGAATGATCTTATGGTGATCGGTGGAGAAAAACTGGCACCTTTCGGGCTTTTTACCCAGACGCCCATCGGCCTCTCTCTGGTTGCTGCCGCACTGCTGTATTTTGTGGTATTCGGCAGGTTTGTCCTGCCTGCCCAGACCGGAGAGTACAGCAAAGGGGCCTCTGAAATGCTGACCAGGGAATACCAGGGGGTCAACAGTATTGTGGAACTGCATGTGCCTGAGACCGGTGTTGCAGGCACCCTTGAGGAGCTTACGATCCGGGCAAAATTTCTGGTCACGGTTATCGGGATAAGTTCTCCCGGTGTAAAGGCGGTGAATCATGTTCCCCGCAGCCATGAAGCCATTTCCGCCGGCTGTGATGTTGCCGTTGCCGGCAAATGGGAAAATATTGAAAAACTGGCCCAGGAATACGGCTGGCAGATAAAAGACTCCCTGGAAACCTTTGCCGACACCCTGGCCAATACAAATGCAGGGGTGGCCGAAGCGGTTGTTTCTCCCAGATCCGATCTCATCGGCAAAACATTGAACGAGGTGAGTTTTAAAGAGCATTATCAGCTCAATCCCCTGGTTCTGTTCAAAGACAATAAAAAATTTTACAGCGGCCTCACCTATCTTCCGCTGAGCAAGGGAGATACCCTGCTGCTGCAGGGGCCATGGGATAAATTTCACATTCTCAACAACAAACCCAAACCACGGTCCCTGGTTTTTGCATCCCCGCTTGAAGGGGAAATCCTGCGTCCCCAGAAAGCGTTATTTGCAGTTATCTGGCTTGCCATTGCCCTTTTTCAGGTCATTTTCTTTGATACGGCCCTGGCTGTGGCATTGATGTCAGGGGCGCTGGGCATGATCATCACAGGGGTTCTGACAATTGATGAGGCATACAATGCCGTGGACTGGATGACGGTTTTTCTGCTTGCCGGTCTGATTCCGCTGGGTATTGCATTTGAAAAGAGCGGTACCGCCGCCTTTATTGCCGAAGGGGTTCTGGGTCTTGTGGGCACACCGGTCCCGATTGTTCTGCTGGCAGTGATCGGTATCATGACCACTTTTTTCACGCTGGTGATTTCCAATGTCGGTGCCACCGTGCTTCTGGTTCCCCTTTGCATGAACATGGCGATGATGGCGGGTGCGGATCCGAGAATGGCGGCACTGGTTGTCGGCCTTTCCGCATCCAACAGCTTTGTGCTGCCCACCCATCAGGTGAACGCCCTGGTGATGCGGCCCGGCGGCTACCGCACCGTGGATTATGCAAAAGCAGGCATTGTCATGACATTTATTTTTCTTTTTGTGGAATTGTTGATGATTTATCTGTTCTACGGGGTATAATATCGGCGGAAAATATCAAATTTTTTCATTTTGATGTATATATTGGAAAAAGATGACAGACAATAAAAAACATATTCTGCTGGTGGATGATGAAGAACGGCTGCTCAACTCCATGGCCCAGCGCATCTCGCTGCTGGGCTTTGTGCCCGTCAAGGCATCCTCGGGCATCAAAGCCCTGGAGATCGCCAAAACCACCCGGATAGATCTGGCCATTGTG
>JAABRW010000134.1 GCA_011390695.1 Desulfotignum sp. | reverse complement strand
TAATGGCCATTGAAGCAGTGATAATTTTATCCCGGATGCCGAGACGATTCAAGTTACTGAAAGAGGAGGCCATAGCATCTCTTGAAGCACCAATGACCTCATACCCTTTATCCAACAAAAGCCTCGAAAGATATGCGCCATCCTGCCCGGCTACGCCACAAATTAATGCTCTCATTATTGATTGTCCTCTTCATGATATGAGTCTGTTGTGATAAAAATCACGTCATCT
>JAABRW010000133.1 GCA_011390695.1 Desulfotignum sp. | reverse complement strand
TAAACAGCACGGTATACTTCTACAGTTTGCTGCGCGGTCGTATAAATTCCGAGTCGCTAATTAAAAAAATCGCCCGGGTCAATGCCACGCCAATTTCCCGCTGCAGGAAGAACACACGTTCGGCAATATGAAACTGCGGACAACGAAATATCGAAAGGCTGTGAATGGTGGCAATGGCCGGGGATGCAATGGGAGGCAGATAAAAATTGGGACTGTGATAGAAATGATCACGAAACGATTGAAGACGATGCTGCAGCATCAAAGGGGAGAACCGGCGATAAGCCGCTCCCGCTGTAGGGCTTCGCAACAGCCGCTGCCGTACAGTGAGCTTGGCCGGCGACTGTTTCATCAAGCTTTAGACTGCGGCGCAGTGGCAAAGAGATATCCAGGCAAAGCTTCCGGTCCCTGCGCCATACTGACTGTGCCCATTCCGCCGGCTGCTTTTTGCCGTGCTATTGAAATGAAATTACGTCGTCATCTCCCAGATAAGAGCCGACATCCGGGGTTTTGACAGCGGCCTGTTGCTGAGCCTTTGCCAGTTTCTCAAATACCTGGATATTACCCATGGACAGCAGCTGAGCATAGGCAATGGGCAAGCTGCCTGCTTTGCGCAGCTTTGTGAACTGCTCTTCTTCCAGGCTGTTCAGCTTTGCCTCATCTATACGATACAGGCCGGTAACCGGTTTTTCCTGATCGCCGTGCTTTATTTTCAGCGGCCATTCAGTGATAACCCCGGCCTCTGCCAGGGCAGCTATTGCCTGAACTGTTATTCTTTTATTATTCTCAATCTGAGACAGAAAATTCAGGATATCTTGTACCGGCTTGGAAAGTTGCCCCTGGTCATCAAAAAACGGTTCAGCGCTTGTATCATCTTTGACAAGGCCGGATTCTTCATCCACGCAGAGTATCAGATCATCTTTTCCTTCGGCCTTTGCCAACATGAAAGGATAACTGCGGAAAATAGATGGGATATATTCTCCGAGCCATTTGCCGTTTTGGGCAACAAACAGGTTGGTGCCGGGCGTAAGAGACAATACCGCAGCCAGAAAAAAATTGCCCTGTTCTTTCACAAAGCCCATGGGCAAACCACCTGTAACCGCTTTGGCTATTTCTGCACCGACCAGAGAGGCAATGCTGGATTTGGATGCAAAAGCATAGGACGAAAATCTGGTCCAGGTTTTATCGGCGTGGTTTTGTTTGGTGATGGCTGATAGTTTTGGCATTTTTTAATATGGTCCTTGTGGTATTTGGGTTAAAACAAGCCGAGCGATATTTCTGATTTTTGTCCCATTGACAGCGACATAACGCGGGCAAAAATAGTTAAAATTATAGTTTTTATAATGCCGGTGACTGTAATGGAAGATTGAAATTTTGTCAATGATCTAAGGCAGGAGGAATAAATACGAGGGACAGGACACCGGACAGGAGCATAGTGGATGAACAAAAAAATCTTGTAAGATCGACCTGAAAATAATACGATAATACCTATAAAAACCAACTGCTTTGACCAGAAAGTCGATTTTTAGGGACGCCTTCGAAAAGGATGTCTTATTACCTGCCTTATTCCTGCATTATTACCTGCATCAGCACGGCAGCAGTAGCACGGCAGCAGTAAAAAAAACAGCCGGGACGACAAGGCCCGACAGGAGAGAAAAATGAAACCACATAGGAAATTGTCTATTTGTGTAATCCTTTGCCTTTTGGGTGTTGTCCCTACTTTTTTTATTTCTCTACTTCCCGGTTCCGTGGCTTGGGCACAGCAGATTGTTGTACTCACCGACAATTCCCCTGATGCCCACATAACAGCCGGCAGTGTAAAAATTTACGGCTCGCCGGCTGTCAATCATGTCACCCTTGAAAAAGGAACAAATGCGCAACTTTTCAATTTTATCGGGCGCAATGTCATCACCATAAACGCTGATGCGCAATTGTTCAGTGTTTTCCGCTCCGGAGTTTTTGTCACATTTGCAGGTGCAGACGGCACTGTTGTGAAAATGCCGGCAACCAGGACCATCCAGACTGTCTCCTTTATTGATGACGTAAGCCATCAGCTGTATATCAGCAACAACCGGGTGATGTTCGATGACCAGGAGATCGGACTGGATTTTTCCAACCACCGGCCCATTGCCGAATCCGTATCTCTCAATGTTGATTCGTCGGTTCCCTATTTTGAGCAGCAGCTCACGGGCCATGATCCGGACGGGGACACCATCTCCTATACCCTGGTTTCACCAGTCAGTGGCACAGGGTATTCCTTTGCCTATGTGAACCCGGAAACCGGGATGCTGTATATCACCAATGAACCTAGTGGAAATGATTCTTTTGTTCTCTCCTACCGGGTGACAGACGGCCAGGTTTTCAGTGAGCCGGCATCCATTACGGTTCAGGTGTCCTATCTGTCGGAAGATGAAAAACATACCGGTAAACAGGATGTGGATCCCAGTGAATACGCACACTTTAGCCTGAGTACGTACAACAGTTCTCTTCTAGGGGGTGATGTGCCTCCTTCCCAGCCCCTGTCCGTTGACCTGAGTACGAATTTTCCCGCACCCGGAGATCAGGGACGTCAGGGCAGCTGTGTGGGATGGGCAACGGCTTATGCCTTGAAAACCTACCATGAAAAACTGGAAATGGGATGGTCCTTGAACACGGCCGATCATCTATTCAGCCCGGCTTTTGTGTATAACCAGATCAATGAGGGTCAGGACCAGGGATCTTATATATTCCATGCCCTGGATCTTGCCGTTAACCAGGGGATGGCTACATTGGGGCGTATGTCCTATTCAGATACGGATTATGTGACCCAGCCTTCGGCTGCGGCGTTTGCAGAAGCGGCAAATTATAAGGCAGCTGAATGGTACCGTATCAATGATACCTCTCAGATCAAGGCGGCCCTGGTTAACCGAAATCCCGTGGTTGCAGGAATTACCGTTTACCAGCAACTGATGGACCTGTCTGGACCGAATTCGGTGTATAACACGGCTTCGGGCCAGAACCACGGGGGGCATGCCGTGACCATTGTCGGGTATGACGATAACCGGTACGGCGGTGCATTCAAGGTTATTAATTCCTGGGGCCGCAAATGGGGGGATGACGGTTATTTCTGGATGCCGTACAGTTTTGCCGCCCGGAATGTTCTTTCCGAGGCTTATGTGCTGCTGGATGCTGAAAACAGCCAGGTGATTTACGACCCAGATGACAGAAGCGAGCCTGAGCCGGATACGAGCCTGCTTCCCAATCTGACAGTGGCCTCATGGGAAGCCTCCTATGATCCGCGTCCCAGAGGATCTGGAACACTGACCTACAATGTGGTGAACAACGGAAACGGAACAGCATATGCCGGTGCAGATATTAACCTGATGCTGTCGAGGGATCAGGTCGTGACCCAGTCTGATTATTATGTGGTTTATGAAACCATTCCCTTTGATCTTGCGCCCGGAGAAGCGGTGTACCGGGATGCCGACAATGCCCTTTCGTTTCAGTTTCCCGATCGGTTGGAGCCGGGGGAATATTACATGGCCCTCTGGGTGGATGATCTGAATCTGATTGTTGAATCCAATGAAAATGATAATATTTCCAGGGGAAGCGATGTCATCGCCATCACAAACTCACTTCCGGATCTGAAGGTCAATTCCTGGTATGCGGAATGGGATAATGCAGGTGCGGGGCAGCTTACCTATGAGGTGATCAACAGCGGCCAGTCCAAGACAGCCAGAACAGACTGGTATATCAGTCTTATTCTAGATGAAGATCAGATCCCGGGTAATGGAAATGAAATCCATCTGTTTCGTGAACAGGCCAATTTTTATCTTGATCCCCATGAATATGTCTACAGAGATGATTATTCAGCAGCCCGTTTCAACCTTTACCAGGATTACACGAAAACCCCCGTGCCGCCTGGTATTTATAACATGGCCCTCTGGGTGGATGATCTCAATATGGAAGAGGAAAGCAACGAGCTGAACAACGGCTCCTACAACTGGGGCGGCGTACCTGTTTTCGGCTGGACTTCCAGGAACATTCCATCGGCCGGTGAGCAGTTCTCCGATACACTGGGTGTGGACAGTCCGGATGGGAATGCAGACATGGGATTGTCCGGCAAGGCATACAACGGGAAAAAACTCCCGCCTGAAAATGTTATTCTGCGCAAGGTTCATATTTCACGCACCAAATCAGGCGGTACCCTTCTGACAGAGCTAACCGAAGACGTGCTGCCGCCAATGGTCGATAAACAGATGGCACCTTTTGCCAAAACCATATCTTCCCAAACTGGCCTGGTTTTTCCTGTAACAGATAAAAAGGCAATGCCGGGCGGCAAAAAGAGCGGCAGCAATTAGCACGTTAAGTTAATGGATAAAATCGATATCCACCAGATCTGCTGAACCATACAGTTTGTTCGGTATGGCAACACCTGTTTCCGTGGAATTGTCACAAGAGAAGATGTAGGGTTCCGAATCTATGACGACAAAGCCAAAAGAATTG
>JAABRW010000132.1 GCA_011390695.1 Desulfotignum sp. | reverse complement strand
GAAATCAGATATGCCACCAGACTGGCCCCGGCAATTCTGGGCATGAACCCGAAAATAACAGACAGGCTGTCCTGGACAAAATCATCCGGTGCCGGTGTAAACAGCAGGGCCAGGTTCATGAGCACCGTCATGGATACCAGGGAAAAAAATCCGATGAACACCGCTTTTTGTGCCTGTTTTCTGCCATACATTTCAGACAGGATATCAGTGACCAGAAAAGAGGATGCATAGACAATATTGCCCAAAGTGGCGGTGATGCCGAAAAGCTCCACCAGCTTGATCACCTGGATGTTGGCCACAATGGCAGCCAGGGGCACCCAGGCATAAAGCCCCACACGCCCGAAAAACCTGTAAGTGAAAAGGATGCATCCAAAATTGACAGCCAGCATGGCCAGCCAGAGCAGTTCGTTCAAGAAAACCTCCAGTTTTGTTAAGGCGGGTGCTGTGACCGCCGCATTTCATGAAAGGGGCTGCAAAATATGCACCTCCGGCAACAGGATGCGCACTTTACCAGGTCGGACCCATAAAATCAACAATATAACGACCATGCCCTGGCGGGCACAACAAAGTATGAAAGCTTTTAGCTGTTAGCTTTTAGCTTTTAGCTGTTAGCTTTTAGCTGTTAGCTGAGTACTGATGGCTTTCATATAAAAAAATTGCGCAAAAATTACCTTAGCCCTTTTCATTCTCTTGAAAGTGTATTACATAAATCAACTTATCCGAATGACATATAAACAATGAATTGCCCGGAGCCAATCACAGGCAGTTCAAACCAGAATATGGAGATAAAGAATGGGAAAAAACAAAAAAGAAGAAACATTGCTGGACAAGGTGGTCTCGCTTTCCAAGCGCAGGGGGTTTGTATATCCGGGATCGGAAATATACGGCGGCCTGGCCAATTCCTGGGATTTCGGTCCTCTGGGGGTGGAGCTGCTCAACAACCTGAAACAGGCATGGTGGAAAAAATTTGTCATTGAAAGAACCGATATGGTAGGGCTGGATGCCGCCATTCTTATGAACCCGGAAACCTGGGTGGCTTCCGGACATGTGGGCAGTTTTGCCGATCCCCTCATGGACTGCAAAAAATGCAAATCCCGGGACCGGGCAGACAAACTGGTGGAAGGGTGGCAGTTTGACAATAAATCCGATCTCACCCCTGCCAACTGGGCCGGAGAAAAAACCCCGCCCCGGGACATGCTGGATTTCATCAATGAAAAAAAGATCACCTGCCCCCATTGCGGAGCCCTGGACTGGACCCTGCCCAAAGCCTTCAACCTGATGTTCAAAACCAAGCAGGGGGTTGTGGAAGGGGAAGGCAAAGATATTTACCTGCGGCCGGAAACCGCCCAGGGTATTTTTGTAAACTTCAAAAATGTCCAGACCACCTCCCGCAAAAAAGTGCCCTTTGGTATTGCCCAGATCGGCAAGGCTTTCAGAAATGAGATCACCCCGGGCAACTTTGTGTTCAGGACCAGGGAGTTCGAGCAGATGGAAATCGAATATTTTTGCAAGCCCGGCACCGAGCTGGAGCACCATGAATACTGGAAAAATTTTACCATGGACTGGTACAAGGGCCTGAACGTCAATCCGGACAACCTGCGGCTGCGGGATCACGATGATTCAGAGCTTTCCCACTACTCCAATGCCACCTCTGACATTGAATACCAATACCCTTTTGGCTGGGGAGAACTTTGCGGGATCGCATCCAGAACCGATTATGATTTAAAACAGCACATGGCCCACTCTGCCAAGGACCTGCAGTATTTTGACGAAACCACCAAGGAAAAATACATCCCCTTTGTGATTGAGCCTTCCTTAGGGGTGCAGCGGTCCGCCCTGGTATTTTTGTGCGATGCCTATGAAGAAGAACAGCTGGAAGAAGGTGACAGCCGGGTGGTGCTGCATCTGCACAACCAGCTGGCCCCCATAAAAGTCGCGGTCCTTCCTTTGCAGAAAAAACTGGGGGATGAGGCAAAAAAGGTCTTTACCCTGCTGGTGCAAGAGCTGGGACTGAACATCGACTTTGACATGGTGGGCAGCATCGGCAAACGCTACCGCCGCCATGACGAAGCCGGCACCCCCTATTGCGTGACCTTTGATTTTGATTCCCTGGAAGACAATGCTGTCACCATCCGTGACAGAGACACCATGGACCAGACCCGCATGAAAATTGCCGAACTGCCTGCCTGGTTTCAGGAAAAATTCCGGTATTAGGTTGTGCATGTCATTTTCGGGTCATTTCAACCGTTTTTGAAATGACCCGAAAAACAATCAACGGCAAAAACGGAGGAGCAGTAACAATTACAGGCATACCTGAAAGCCTCCACAAAGAAGTACCCTGATCAGCGCACACTTTCATAAGACGGCCGGACCCCGTTATTGGAAAACACCACCTGCCACAACTGGTTCCTGCGGGCCCGAAACGCACCGGCGCAGGCCAGCAGGTAGTATGTCCACATGCGATAGAACCGCTTGTCATACTCAGGTTCAAGATCCTGCCAGTTTTCCACAAAATTGTGGTACCAGGCCAGCAAGGTGGGATCGTAGTCCGGGCCAAAGCTGTGCCAGTCTTCCAGAACCAGCAGATTTTCCGCTGCCGTGGAAATCTGGCGGCTGGAAGGCAGCATGGAGTTGGGGAAAATATAGGTGGAAATCCAGGGATCAGTCCACCGCACCGATTGGTTGCCGGCAATGGTGTGCAGCAAAAACAGCCCCTGGTCTGACAAACAGCGCTTTACCACCGCCATGAAGGTTCTGTACCGGCGAACCCCTACATGCTCAAACATGCCCACAGACACAATACGGTCAAAGGTTTCATCCAGGTGGCGGTAGTCCATAAGCCGGATGTCCACAGCAAGCCCCTGGCACCGCTGTCTGGCCAGGGCTATCTGTTCTTTGGAAACCGTTATGCCCACGACCTTTACGTGATATTTTTTTGCCATATATACGGCAAGCCCGCCCCATCCGCAACCGATATCCAATACCCGCATACCGGGCTGCAGTTGTAATTTGCGGCAGATCAGTTCCATTTTGGATTCCTGGGCCTCATCAAGGGTCTGGGCCTCTTTCCAGTAGGCACAGGAATAATTCATCCATTTGTCCAGCATGAGAGAAAAGAGGTTATTGCCGATATCGTAATGGCGCCGGCCGATTTCAAAAGCCCGAAGCTTTCCCGGCGACGTGGTTAAAAATGCTTTTGTCCAACACCATAACGCAGTAAAAGATTTTTTGGCCTGCTGGTCCATCCGGAACTGGAGAATTTTATCAAAAAAATGATCCAGCTGTCTGCATTCCCACCACCCGTCCATATAGCTTTCGCCCAGGGCCTTGGATCCGCCTGCCACCAGACGCTTGTAAAAAAGATCCTGGTTCACCTGAATATCCCAGGGCCGGGACCCGTTAATCTCCACATCAGCAGCGGCGAACAAATCTGTAACCAGTTTTTTAGAAGAAATATTTTTCATGATGCAACCTCCCTTATAGGTGTGATCAGGCAGATGCCCTCAGAATAATTTATTCTATCACAACTTAAGAGAGGTGGAAAAGAAAAAAACAAGGAAAAATTTCAGATGAATCGATGAATCAGGGATGGATCACTTTCTGGGCCAGTTGCACAGAAGTGACGATATCCAGCATATTGGTAGTATCCCCCACCTGTTTTTCTTTGAGCAGATCAAAATGGGACAGGCAGGTGCCGCATACCAGTATGGAAACCCCCTGCCGGTCATATTCCTGAAGGGTTTCCAGAACAGGAGAACCTTTTATGGTCAGCTTTACCCCGTTGTTGACAAAAACCAGACGCCAGAGGTCATCTCCCATTTCTCCCAGGGTTTTAATAAAACTGATCATCAGTTTTCTGCCTAGGTCATCATCTCCGAATCCCATGCGATCGGTGGCGATAAAAACCAGTATTTTCTGGTGGATCTCCGGGGTATCATCCCCTGGAACCACTGCTGCTGATTCAGCTTTCATAGATTTTTCTGTCCCCTGGCCATGGCCGGAGGTTTGGATAGCGGTAATGGTAAAATCATCGCCCTGCCCAGAAGCTGTGGGTTCATACCCCCGGGTCTTCAGAAAACGGGAGACATTTTCCACTGCTGCTTCATTGTCCACCCGCACTGTCAGACGGGGGGGATGGAGCTGATCTACCGCCTGCTTGGTCTTGAGTAACGGCTGCGGGCAGGCAAGGCCCAGGGCATTGATATCTGTTGTCATGTCATATTTCCTTATTTTTTTTATATGAAAGTTTTAAGTGTTAAGCTAATACCTGACGGCTAACAGCTAAAGGCTAACAGCTAATAGCTTTCTTTTTTTGTTGTGCCTGGCAGGGCATGGCCGTTAATAGGTTTTTTTATCACATTTTAACGGATTACCTGTTTGATATAACATCGGCTCTATACAATGGTCATAACCCCTGGCTGGACATCTGTTGCCTGGCCAATCACAGTGGCATCACTGATCCCCTGCCTGTGCAGGGCATCCAGAAGCTGCTGAGACTGATTTTCAGGGCATCCCATCAGCAGTCCGCCGGATGTCTGGGGATCAAACAAAAGATCCCGAAGCACTGGATTGATCCGGCTGTTCGATGATACCATGTTTTCTCGAAATTTTCGGTTCCGAAATGCACCACCGGGCACCAGCCCCATGCCGGCAAATTCCATGGCCCCGGAAATCAAGGGCACCCTGTCACTGAAAACAGTGACCCCCACCTTTGTGCCTGCAATCATTTCCGCCAGATGTCCCAGCAGACCAA
>JAABRW010000131.1 GCA_011390695.1 Desulfotignum sp. | reverse complement strand
ATCAGCATTGATGGATGCATACCCGGCAACAATATTTTCAGCCCATTGCAGTTTTTCCGGATGATTTTTTGAATCAGCCATCACTGAATTCAACCAGTAGGTGTTGGTCTGTCTGAGGTCCGCCAGCTGGCTGAGCACCGGATGCAATGCCAGTTCCACTTCTTCATGTGTAATACCGTTCATAACAATATCTTTGACGATATTCTTCATGGTGTGTTCAACCAGTTCTTTGTTTTTCCTGGACACCGGCACAACCATCTGCATAATGCCATATCCTTCATGGACCATGGAGGGCTGGTTAAAAACATATGCAGAATAGACTTCTCCCAGTTTTTCCCGAATGATTTTTCTAAGGCGGTCGGAAACCACCCGTGACAATATGGACAGTTGACGTGTCTGCTGAATATCCCAGAAATCATCTGTAAGAAAGGCCATTCTTACCACACCCTTTTCTATTTTGGTGTCCAGGGTCAAATCCAGTTGTTCCCCTTTGGGAAACTTTACCGGTTCCCGGCTGCATGCTGGCGGACCGTTATTTTTTGGTTCACGTCCCCCCATAACGGTGCGGGCATGAAAGATTGCCGCATCTGGATCAAAATCGCCTGCAATGGAGATTTCAAGTTCATTTTCGAAAAAAAAGGGAGAGAGCCAGGATTGGATATCCTTGATGTTGATCTGATCCACCTCATCAGGACGGGCCATCCCGAACAATGGATTTTGTTTTGCCAGAAACCGGTTCCCATGGATACGCATGATCCCGTCAGGTGTCCGCTTCAAAGTGTCATACATCTGACGGTAGCGGGTTTTGGCAAGCGCAAGTGCTTCAGGTCTGAAACCCGGATCAGCAAGATAGGCATAAATAAGCTGAAAAACCAGTTCTATCTCCCGGGGATCAGCCGTTCCTTCCAGAGAAAAATATGATTCTCCCACAGTAAAGGAAATGTCCACATCCCTTCCTGCCAGCGCCTGTTTGAGCTGATCCAGATGCATGTTTCCCAGCCCGCTCAGACGGACAGTCTGCTGGCTGATATGGGCAAGACCGGGCATATCCAGTGGCTGGCATGCCCTGCCCCTGCCGAAAACCGCCTTGAATAAAAATTTTCCTTTTTGAAAATCTGTCTGTTTAAGATTAAGGCGGATATTGTTATCCAGATCTATCCGGGTAATGCCCAGATTGTTTTCATTTTTCTGCTGATGTGTAATTTGGGCCGGTGTATCCGGCATCGGCAGATAGGGAAATTTTTGAGACACAACAGGTACAAACAGATCAGCAGGTTCCCGACGGCTTTCCACAAATATTTTGCGGATCCTGTCTTCAGAAGAAAAAGAGGGCCGGGAACCAATCTGTGCATTACCGGTGACCAGGACCAGTCTGTGGTCAGCTTGCCAGGAATCTTTAAATGCCTGGTTCACCTGGTCCAGAGACAATTTCTCCATATAGGGCAGCAGCAGTTCCTCTCTCTGCCCGGGAGATAAAAACATTTTTTTGTCTTGAATGGATTGCAAAAGTGACCGTGCAAGCCGGGCGGTTTTTCTGGTATCAGCCTGTTTGACATCTGCCTCCAATTTGGAAATAAACACTGCTTTTGCAAAGTCCAGTTCTTTTTGGGTAAAACCCGATTCCAGGGTCTGGCGCAACATCTTTTCCAACTGGACAAGGGTGGTTTCCCAGTTTTCGGGCCTGCAGTCAGCTGTAACGGCTGCCATGGAAATGTGGTGTAAAAAAATACCGGAATATGCAGACGCAGACGAAAACGCCGCTGTCTGCTGACTGATCATATGTGAAAGCCGGTTTTGGAAAATAGTATCTGCAATCGTCCTGACCAGATCCTGTTTAAGCTGGTTTGTGGTTTCAAAAACAACATCCGTGTATGTAATGCGCTCTAATGTGACTTTGGTCTTTGCAGCCTCTGGTTCATAAAAGTAAAAGGGTTTTATGCCTTTATGCGGTATCCATTGCATGTCAGATGCTTCAGGGCTTTTGCCTGAAGCACGTGGATAAAATGATCCTAACCGCTTTTGTATGAGTGCCTGTGCCGTCTGGATATCCATATCTCCCACCATGACCAGCACCATATTATCCGGCCTGTACCAGGAGTCATAAAAATTTTTTATCAAATTCCTGTCAGCTGCCTGGATTACCGGTACAATGCCTATGGGAAATCTTTTGGGCAGAATGGATCCGGGAAGTTCAAAAGCAAAGCTCTGTTTAAAGGTTTGATAGGAAACAGAATCACGTTCCTGTTTTTCAGCAAGAATAATACCGCGTTCCTGTTCAATTTCATCTTCTAAAAGCAAGGCCCCTTCGGCATAATCCGAAATAACCAGCAGGGCATCTTCAAGATGTGCCTGGTCACCTTTGGGAAGGCTTACATCATAAACTGTATGAAAAAAAGAAGTGCTGGCGTTGACATCTGCACCGAAATCCATGCCTATGGACTGAAAATAGGTCACCAGTTCCCCGGGTTTGAAATGTTGTGTTCCGTTAAACAGCATATGTTCCAGAAAGTGGGCTATCCCCTGCTGCTCATCTGTTTCATGAACCGATCCTGCAAATACATTCAGATGGATACTGACCCGGTCTTTGGGGGTATGGTTCTGCAGGAGAACATACTGGAATCCATTGGGCAGCACCCCGTGAACCAGGGCAGGATCAGCCGGCAGGTTCGGGGAAGCAAAGGGCAGAGGGTGTTTTGGCGCACAGGAAACAAAGGCAAGCCAGACCAGGACCAGTAATATGAAACCAAAGTATTTTTTCACTGATGCGGTCCTAGTTTATGAACTGGGGATCAATTTCAATTTTGCTGTTTTCTTTCAGCTCATTAATCCATGCCTGGTAGTATTGTCCCTGCTTTGTCTGCAAAAGCTGCTGCCTGATACCTGCAAGGTTCTGGTTGATTTCATCAGAAGTCGGCACCTGTTTTTCCTTGAAAGCAACCACAAAAAATCCCTGGTCTGTTTCCAAAACGTTTGGACATAATGGATTTTTCGGCGTCAGATCAAAAGCAGCATCGGTAAAATCAGCAGATCTGCCCACCCCTTGAACAGAATCATTGCGGGCAAACAACCCGGTGGAAGAAAGTGTGATATTGTTTTTTTGGGCTACTGCCCCAAGATTTTCAGCTGATTGTGCTGCAGCAAGCAGTTCTTGTGCTTTTTTTTCTGCGGCTGCCCTGCGCAGTTTTTGCCCAAGGGTATCAATGATTGCATCCTGTGCCATCTCCAGGGGCAGCTGCACTGGATCAATGGTTTCCACTACTTTGATAAGAAAATATGTATTGCCGATCTCCTTGACATCGCTGATCTGCTGTTCTTCAAGGGTAAAAGCGGTATCGGCAAAACCAGCTGCCTGTTCCATATCAAGTCCGTTGCCGTTTTGGTCGAAGACATCGGTGGTTTTGACCTGTTTTTCTGTAAGCAGGGCTATCTGTTCCAGGGTATCTCCGTCAATGACGGCATCAAAGGCTTCTCCAGCCTTATAATAGGCCATATTCTGCATTTCCTGTTCCGCCAGACGGGTTTTAATCTGTTCAGCTGCCTGTTCCACAGATTTCACTTGGGCATCAAACCGGTTCATCACCTTTATCACATGCCAGCCGAACCGGGTTCTGACCGGTTCTGAAATTTCACCGGGTTTCATGGAAAACGCTTTGTCTGCAAATGGTTTGATCATGCTGCCCTTTTCAAATATACCCAGATATCCCCCATCTTCACTGGAAGGTCCTTCAGAGGTTTCTTTGGCCAGCTCGGCAAAGTCCTCTCCGGAAACAGCCCGCTGATAAACAGCCCGGGCTTTTTTTTCAGCTGTTTCCACCGCCTTTTCATCTGCAGCGTCATCCACTTTGATCAGAATATGGCGGGCTTCAACTTTTTCCGGTATTTTGAACTCTTCTGGATGCTGTTCATAATATTCCTGGACCTGGGCCCGGGTAATTGTTACCTGGCTGTGGTAATCCCGGGGAGAAAATTGTAAGTATACTGCTTTGCGTTTGGGTTCAGATCGATACTGGTCCATATTATTCTGGTAATGGTCCTGGATCTGCTCCGGGCCAGGGGTAATATCTGTAAATTCAGCAGGATCAACCTTAAGGTAATGCACTGCCACCCGGGTGTTCTGATGCAGATAAAAGCGTTCTGCTTCCAGATCTGACACAAAGACACTTCCCAGAACCATATCCTGGATTTTCTGCTGTTTCAGGGCATCGCGCTGGAGCTGTTCAAACATTTCAGGGCTCAGTGAATTGAGGGCCAAAACCCGCTTATACTGATCCATGTCAAAAACCCCGTCTTTATGAAATGCATCAATAGCCAGGATAACCGCTTCAAGTTCCTGGTCTGATACCATGACATTGAGTTTTTCAGCCTGGGCAGATACCAGTTTTTGTTCAATCAGGGAATTAAGGGCCTGCTGTTTCACGTTTAAGGCCTTTAACAGATCATCGGTGAGATTGTCTTGAAACTGTGCGCGCATCCGTTCCACCAGATTCCGGTAAGCATCCTGGAATTCATTGACGGTAATAGGTTCATCGTTCACAGAGGCCACTGAATTGTTCCGGTCTGAATTCATGGATCCCACACCCAAAAACACAAACACCACCACAATAATTCCAAGAAAAATTTTGATGATCCAGTTGCCAGTATTTTCCCGCAGATAACGCAGCATTTGTTTCTCCTTCACACACCCGATTATTGAAAATTAATAAAACACTCCATACTATCCTTTCGTAAAGTATTATGTCAATATTTTCTTCAGGTTCCACCACCTG
>JAABRW010000130.1 GCA_011390695.1 Desulfotignum sp. | reverse complement strand
AAGCATATTGATAGTTTTCATGATCTAACTCGAAAACTACATAGGACCCATAAAAAGGACCAAAGAATGAAACTTTAAGATAGCCCTCTGAATCGATGTTCACAAAATAGGCCTTGCCCTCTGCTTCTTTCCATTCATTTTCAGATTCCGAAAAACCACGGTTAAGAACCGAAACTCTACCGTCTTCTCTCAATTTGTATTCCGCAGTAACTTGGCTTAAACCTTTTTCAAATGAATGATCTAATCGTGCCACTTCGTACCATTTGCCAAGATATCTCTCCTGCTCAAATCCGGTAACTGGCTGGACAGACTCTGGCACACCCATGCAACCATTAAGGATAAATACTGTCAGTAGGAATATTTTTTTCAAGTCGCTTTCCTAATACTCAAAATAGCAGCTTTTTATCAATAGCCCTGGTCCACAATTCAAGATATTGCAGACCTCAGCCCAGAACAACTCGACCATAACTGGTTTTGAATAAATCAGGTATCATAAATTTTTCCCCATGGGGCAAACTTAAAGAGAACAAAAAACTCTTGACTTTAAATTTTTTATTATGGTAAGACCATAGAATGTTAATATGGATAAGTCAACGGACTTTTCCATGATTTTCATCTAATTACAGTACTGAATCATAAAGGAGAAGAAAAATGCTTTTACATTCAAAACCAAACGTCACAAGGTTAGCAAGTTCTTGTATTTCATTTGTGTCAGCAATCATGGTTGTGGGCCTGATGCTCTGTTCACCTGCAAGGGCAGCCAATTACACCATGACCATATCCCATCTGTTTCCAGACGATCTGACAAATAATGAAGTGGCCCCTTCCTTGGAACGATTCAAACAGGTCGTTGAAAGTGCAACAGAAGGCAACATAGAAGTCAAAGTATTTGGAAACCTTGCCCTGGGTAGTGAAGTCGAAACCGGAAAGCAGGCCCAGACAGGTAAGACCATCCAATCCGTCCTCATGTCCTCTGGTGCGACTTCTTCATTTTTCAGAGACTATCAGGTCGTCTCAAGCCCCTTTCTATTTTCAGATTATCAGACCGCTTGGGCATTTTTTGATTCAGGCTATTTTGCCAAATTTATGGCCGGGGCCAAAGAGGAATCTGGTTTGCGGTATTTGGGCACTTTTGACGATGGCGGAGGATTTGTTGCATTTACCAACAACAAGCGCCTGATCAAGCGCGTGGAGGATCTCAAAGGCCTGAAAATCAGGGTGGAGGAAAATCCGGCCCACATTTCTATCATCAAGGCCTTAGGTGCGGTCCCCACACCTCTTTCCTGGTCAGAAGTTCCTACAGCCCTAACTACGGGGCTTGCAGACGGCCAGTTTAACGCACCAGGTGTCAATGATGCCTTCAAATTGTACGATACCACCAAGTACACCACATGGAGCGGCCATATCTTCAACACGGTCTCTTGGTTCGTCAGCGAAGCATGGTTCAGTGAGCTTCCGGAGGAGTACCAGAAAATCATCGTGAACGCCGCAAGAGAGGCGGTAACTATGGGGCATGGGATTGCAGCACAGGCCTCTGTCGTAGGATGGGTTAATTCCAGCAAAGAATTTGAGGAGGCCTATATTCTTCCTGCCGCTGAAAAGCAGAAAATGCGGGAAATCACCCAGAGCGCATTCAAAAAATGGATTGTTGATGACTACGGACTGGATCAGGCCCTGCTCGAAGAGTTTTGGAGTGAGGCTGAAAAGATGGAAACAGAAATCAATCAGCGAAATGCAGACTATTATCTGAAATAAATGAATTGAAAGGCTACCCGACATCATTCGGGTGGCCTTTTCCTTCATTTTATATGATTAATTAGGGAGCTGATATGGGTAAAACGTTTCAATTTTTCAGACAACTCAGCAGCTGGACCAACAAAACCATCCTGGTGTTGTCAATATTGCTCTTAATAGCCATGCTCAGCCTTTCCTTGGCTGCTATCCTTTCGCAGGTCATTTTTAATGCATCCATTGCCTGGGGATATTCCTTGACTCGCCTATTCCTGCCTTGGATCGCCCTTTTGAGCATCACCGTTACCCTTAAGGCAGGAGAACATATAGGTATCGGATTTTTTCTGAAAATGCTTCCCCACAGATTTTCCAGTCTGGCGAACCGTATCAATATTGTCGTGATCATGGTTTTCGGATTGGCACTGGTGTGGTATGGGAGCGGCTTTTTCATAAACAGCACCCAGACATTCATGATTTCAGATACCCTTCAGGTTTCCCACAAATGGACAGCGGCTTCCGTTCCTTTGACTGGAATGGTGATTGTTATTCATGTTCTGGGCGGGATTCCCCTGTCAAAGAGAGATGATTTGGTGGAAGACTTGGACATTGGTCAAGGAGACCATCATGGCTAGCATACCTGTAGTCGTTTTTCTATTTTTCATGGTCTTGTCCCTGCCCATAGCGCTGGTGATGGTAGTCACCGGACTTGCCGGTGCGGTTTCCATTGGTGGCCCCGACTTTATTGAAATCATTGCAGACCGTCTTTATGCAGGTGTTTCCGGGTTTGTGCTAATTGCCATTCCATATTTTATTTTGACGGCCGAACTGATGAACCGAGCTGATCTGACGGGGCGGATGATCACCTTTGCCAACAGCCTTTTCGGACGAATTCCAGGGGCGCTGTCCCACGTCAACGTTGCCGTGAGTGTTCTTTTCGCGGGTATTACCGGTGCCGCAGTGACCGATACTGTGGCCATCGGGAAAACGCTGATCCCGGCCATGAAACAAGAAGGGTATGGCGCGGATTATTGCGCAGCGGTAACCGCCTGTTCTTCCATCATCGGACCTATTATTCCCCCAAGTATCGTCATGGTGGTATACGCAGCCACAATGCGGGGCTTGTCCATGGTAGATCTGTTTATTGCCGGCATTATTCCAGGCCTTCTCATGGGGGTTGCCTTGCTGGTAACTTCAGGTTTGATCTGCTGGCGGCGAGGATATGTTGGAAAGGAACCGATTCGTATTCGGCTAATACTAAAAACCGGAATAAATGCATTTGCTGCAATGATTATCCCTATAGTAATCCTGGGCGGCATACTGTCCGGTATCGCCACCGTTACTGAAGCAGCTGCCATCGGAGCGGCTTATACCCTGGTGATAGGCGTGGTTGGTTACCGAACCCTGGGCTTCAAAGAAATTTTTGATGCCCTGAAAACCACCATCAGTTTTTCAGGGGTCGTCTTTTTTCTGCTTGGAGCCTCGACGATTCTGGGATGGTATATCACCCGGTCCGGCATTGCCAGAGATGCGGCGGAAATCATCGCTTCTGTTTCCAATATTCCCAGCCTGCAGCTTCTATGTGTCTGCATTTTACTGCTCATTCTCGGCGCATTCGTGGATGTGTTGCCAGCGGTTGTGATTGCCGGCCCGGTTCTGGCTCCGGCTATGTTGCAGCTGGGATTCGACCCCCTGCACTTTGGCATGATCATGCTTCTGGCGCTTAATATCGGCAACATCACCCCCCCTGTAGGAATGACCCTGCTGGTGGCCGCCAAACTTTCGGATGTGCCTTATGAGAAAGCCGTGGTCGCGTCTTTGCCCTTTTTGATCACCCATTTGGTTGTTTTGGCTCTGGTGGCCCTGATACCACAGCTGACTTTGTGGCTGCCCGGAATGTTCGGATAGAATGTGTTTGATGAAACGATCGAATCATTGGAGAATCCTTTTGAATTCAGCATTAAATTATTCGATAAAAAGCAGAACTATCATTTGTTTTTTATCGATCGTTAGATATAGCAGTAAAGAAGATACAACATGAAAAATGTAAAATTTCAACCTATGGTCAAACAAAGGCTCTCCGACGGGATTGTTGACCAAATTAAGCAGGCGATCTATGACGGCCATTTAAATCCTGGTGACCGCCTGCCATCGGAAAGGGAAATGTGCCGGGTTTTCAAAGTAGGACGACCGGCTATTAGGGAGGCCATGAGAACCTTGGATGTTCTCGGCATGGTGGAAGTCAGCCATGGTGCAAAAGGATCCGTGATAAAGGAACATAATATTGTTGAATATATGGAAACCGTCAGAAAGGAGATGTCCTGGCTTATCCGGGCGGACAAAAAAACCTACAAAGATATCCTCAACGTCAGAAATTATATTGACATCGGGATAGCCCACGCTGCTGCGGAAAATGCCTCGGACGAAGAGCTAAGGGAGCTAGAGTCGGTTTTGAAGCGACTTCGCCAATCTGACGACGAAATAGAGGACTATCTGCCCCAGGGCATTGAGTTCCACCAGCAGCTGGCACTGGCAACTAAAAACAAAATATTCTACCTGATTGGGGAAATGTTCCGGGATATTCTGAGCAATGGCTATACTCATTTGGCAAAAGAAATATTTCCAGATGGACCGAAAAAGTTGATCGAAGGCAATGAAGTTATGCTTCAGGCCATCAAATCCAGGGATCATGAAGCAATTGACCAAGCGATGAAAAAGCATAACCAGGAAGAAAGCGCCTTTATGAGCTATTTTTTCAACCAGCTCTAACCTGGGTGAACTTCAAGGCTTTGCCCAAAACAATATGATTGGTAAAAGATACATGGACAATACAAGCATTGGTATAAAAAAATTAGATAGACAATTAGTCAAAGAACTCAAAGAACTGACTAAAGCAGGAAGGTCCAAGGCCAAGGAAAGGATCATTACAGCTTACCAGCCCCCCGAGGGGAAATGGGGTCCACGTTATCGGTTAGAAGGGCATGACAGAAATTTTATCCGCCTGAACTCCAACAGCTACCTGTCTCTTTCTAATCACCCGGCGT
>JAABRW010000129.1 GCA_011390695.1 Desulfotignum sp. | reverse complement strand
GCATGGACAGCAAAAGTTCCCGCAGACGGGTCCTTTCTGTCTCATCTTCAATGCGTTTGGAAATACCGATATGGTCCACCGTGGGCATCAGGACCATGTAGCGCCCGGCCAGAGAAATATGGGTGGTGACCCTGGGGCCTTTGGTACCGATGGAGGATTTGGATACCTGGACCAGGATCTCCTGGCCTTCGGTGAGCAGGTCTTCAATGCTGCAATCCGTGTGTGATGAGGGTTTCCAGGTCTGTTTTTCCATGGAACCGTTTTCTTCATCATCTGTTTCGGTTTCCGGCTCCACATCCTGGTCCTGTTCAAACTTTTGGTACATTTTGTGGCTTTCCGTATCCAGCACATCATCCACATAGATAAAAGCGGCCTGTTCAAACCCGATGTCCACAAACGCCGCCTGCATGCCGGGAAGCACCCGCTGGACACGGCCCTTGTAAATATTGCCGGCAATGCTGGTTTCATCTTCCCGCTCAATGAACACTTCCACAATATTGCCGTTTTCCAGCAAAGCCACCCGGGTTTCATGGGGGGCTGAGTTCACAACAAGCTCTTTTAACATGGGGTTATCCTTGTTTCAGTTTTTTGATCCGTACCTGGCAGACGGCGGCATCTGAAAGGCCAAAACAGTTTTTGAGTATGGTTGCAGGACGGATCTGTCTGCCATTATAAGGCTGCATGGCCATTTCAAGGGTATGGGGTGTTTTCCAGTCCAGTGCTGCAACAGACTGCCGCAAATCGGTTTTTCTGATTTTACCTTTTTTGGACAGATCTTCAACCAAAAATTCTTTTTTGGCCATAAACCGGTCCACTGTTTCCGCATCCAGGCAAGGCTGCAGAAACCGCACCTGATAGACGCAGGCGGCAGCGCCATCGGTCTGCTTCTGGCTGCTGCTGCGCGGCAGTATGTCACAGCCAGACCGGCGGGCAGCTGGCGGTTTAAGGCATTTTGAATTGTTTCAGGGCCCAGTTTCCGGTCAAGGAAAATATGAAAAATTTCTTCCTGGCTTTCCATTCCCACCGGCAGGGCACTGTCAAAGGAAAGCCGCATGGAGGGATTGAATCCTTTGGAGTATTTCACGGCCAGCCCGGCCCGTCTCACTGCCCGCTGCACAATGGTGGCCAGTTCCAGGTGCCCGAAAAACCGGGCATCTTCCAGTTTTGAATACCAGACAGTATACCGGGCAAAGGCGGCATCTTCCATGGGGGGGGCAGGCGGTTCCCCGTCAACAGGCACGGTTGCAGTATCATGAATAACCGGCCGGATCTGCTTGAAGTCGCAGACCCCGCATCCGGTGCAGTCCTGTTCCCGGCAGTCCGGGGTCAGGACCTGTTTGGCTGCATTTTCCCACTCTTTTTCCAGAAATTGCCTGGAAACGCCCGTATCAATGTGGTCCCAGGGCAAAGGTTCGTTTTTTTCCCGGTGCCGGGAGGTGTAAAAATCCGGATCAATCCCGGTCTGGTCAAAGGCTTTTTGCCATTTGGAAAAGTCAAAATAATCATTCCACCCGTCCAGGCGGCAGCCGTTTTCAAAGGCAGCCTGGAGCAGAAGCGACAACCGCCGGTCGCCCCTGGAAAAAACCCCTTCCACAAGGCTCATGCAGGGGTCCTGCCATTTGAGGTTGACCCTGGGATGGCCCAGGTTTTTCTTTATGAAATTCAGGCGCTCCCTGGTGGCATCCAGGGTGAGCTGGGGGTGTCGCTGGAACGGGGTGTGGGCCTTGGGAATAAAGGTGGTGACACTGACGTTGATACTGCGCTTTCCTTTGGCATATGCTGATGCCAGGCTCCGGGAAAGATCGCATATGCCCTGGATGTCTGCGGCTTCTTCAAATGGCAGGCCCATCATGAAATACAGCTTGATATTTTTCCAACCCAGTTCAAAGGCATTTTTCACCGTGTCCCGGATGCTCTCTTCTGTGAGATTTTTGTTGATGATATTCCGCAGGCGCTGGGTCCCGGCTTCCGGAGCAATGGTGAACCCTGTTTTGCGCACGGTTTTGATAAGGGCCATCAGCTCGGGGGTGAGCCGCTCCGCCCGGATGGAGGGCAGGGAAATGGCATTGCAGTGGTTGCGGCTGATGGCCAGCAGCTGCTGCATGAGATCCGGCAGCCGGGAGTAGTCCCCGGTGCTCAAAGACAACAGGGAAATGTCTGCATACCCTGTGGATGCCAGCGATGTTTTGGCAATCTGGATCAGGTCCGGCACCGGGCGTTCCCGCACCGGCCGGTAGATCATGCCGGCCTGGCAGAACCGGCATCCCCTGGTACAGCCCCTGGCAATTTCCAGGCGCAGCCGGTCATGCACCGGCTTGCCAAAAGGCACAATGGGATCCATGGGAAAATTATCCAGGGTAAGTTCCGGCAGAAAAGCGCGTTTGACCCGGGTGTAATCATCCCGGACACCAGAAAGTACCTGGCAGCCGTTTTCATCAAAAAACGGGGTGAAAAGCTGCGGCACATATACCCCGGGGATGTTGGAGAGCATGTGCAGCAGCGTGGATTTTTCCCCATCTCCCTGCTGTTTGAAAGCAATGAAGGTTTTGGAGACCGCCAGAACGGTTTCTTCTCCGTCTCCAATGACAAAGGCATCAAAAAAATCCGCCAGGGGTTCGGGGTTGAATGCACAGGGACCGCCGCCGATGACCAGAGGAAAGGTCTGGTCCCGGTCCCGGGAAAAAAACGGGATGCCGGACAAAGAAAGCATGGTGAGAATATTGGTGAAATTCAATTCATACAACAGGCTGAAGCCGATGATATCAAAGTGTGCCAGCTCTGTTTTTGATTCCATGGAAAGACAGGGTATGTTCTTTTGGGCCATGATGGCTTCCAGGTCCGGGGCCGGGGTAAAAAACCGCTCTGCAGCCATATTTTTTTCCCGGTTCAAAATAGAATACAGGATCTGAAGACCGAAATGGGAGGTACCGATTTCATACAGGTCCGGAAACACAAGGGCAAAGGTCAGATCCATTTGATCCAGGTCCTTGCGCACCGCATTGATTTCATTGCCGGCATACCGGGTAGGGGACTGTACCAGGCCAAGGATGTCTTGATAATTTTGTTTATGCATGATACTGAAATTTAAAATAATAGTGTTTATATGGCATAGATTGCCCAAATTTTTTAATATATTATTTTTTTCAGGATAAGGCAATGAAAAGAACAAAAATCAACCGGTTCACAGAGTTGGACACCTCACCCGGACAGGTACTGGTCAAAGGATGGGTGAGAACCCGGCGGGATGCCAAAGGATTTTCCTTTATGGAGATAAACGACGGGTCCTGTTTGAAAAATATCCAGGTGGTTGCCGGCAGTGATCTGCCCAATTATGCAGATATTCAGGGCATCACCACCGGGTCTGCCGTGGCAGTGCAGGGGGATCTGGTGGCTTCCCCGGGCAAGGGCCAGAAATGGGAGATCCAGGCAAAAGATATCACGATTATAAGCCTGGCCCCGGAAACCTATCCGTTGCAGAAAAAACGGCATTCAGATGAGTTTTTGCGCTCCATCGCCCATCTGCGGCCCAGAACCAACAAATACGGGGCAGCTTTTCGGATCCGGTCTGAAATCGTGTATGCCATCCACCGGTTTTACAGAGAAAAGGGCTTTTTTTATCTTACTTCTCCTGTGATCACCGGATCCGACTGTGAAGGTGCCGGAGAAATGTTTCGGGTCACCAGCCTGGATCCTGCCGGCGTGGCAAAACAGGGGAAAATGGATTTTTCCAAAGATTTTTTCGGCCAGGAATCCAACCTCACGGTTTCAGGCCAGTTGTCTGCGGAAATGTTTGCGCTGGCATTGGGGGATGTGTATACTTTCGGGCCCACTTTTCGGGCGGAAAACTCCAATACCAGCCGGCATGTGGCGGAGTTCTGGATGCTGGAGCCGGAAATGGCGTTCTGTGATCTTTCCGGCAACATGGACCATGGAGAGGAACTGGTGAAATTCCTGGTGAACCATGCCCTTACCGCCTGCACAGATGATCTGGACCTGTTTTTGAAATTTGTGGACAAGAAACTGGCCGGACGGCTGGAAACCCTTGCCAAAGAGACATTTGCGCGCATGTCATATACCGAGGCCATCGGCATTCTTGAAAAATCCCATAAAAAATTTGCATACCCGGTCCGGTACGGCACGGACCTTCAGTCGGAACATGAGCGGTTCCTGGCAGAAGAATATGTGAAAAAGCCGGTGTTTCTTTATGACTATCCCAAAGAGATCAAGCCCTTTTACATGCGCCAGAATGATGACGGCAAAACCGTGGCTGCCGTGGACCTTCTGGTGCCCGGCATCGGAGAGCTTATCGGCGGCAGCCAGAGAGAAGAACGCCTGGATATCCTGGAATCGCGCATGGCACAGATGGGAATGCCCAAAGAGCCCTACTGGTGGTACCTGGATTCCCGGCGGTATGGATCGGTTCCCCATTCCGGATTCGGCCTGGGATTTGAACGGTTTTTGATGATGATCACGGGCATCAGCAATATCCGGGATGTGATCCCTTTTCCCAGAACCCCGGGCAGCATCGACTTTTAGACAGGCGGTTCACCTACAAGAAAACCATTTTACAGGCATCATGTAAATAAAGTGCAGGATACCCATGTGGATTATTAAAAAGCAGGATAAAAAAATATGATAACGCTATTGGATTATGGCGCCGGCAATGTGCGCAGTGTGAGAAATGCCGTGGAAAAGCTGGGGGGCACGCTGCATACCGTGTCTTCTTTCGAGGATATTCTGTCTGCGGAAAAGATCATTTTCCCCGGGGTGGGC
>JAABRW010000128.1 GCA_011390695.1 Desulfotignum sp. | reverse complement strand
CAGAACGGCAGAACCCAAAGCCTTTGTTTTCGGGCCGGAATTCATTGAGCCCATTGACGGCATCCGGCAGGAGCTGGCCGATTGTGTCACCCTCTGGATCTTTGCAGGACCTGAAGAAACCTGCCCGGACTGGGCGGTTTGTTTTGATACATTCATTGCCGGCCAGAAAAAGGATCATCCCCCGGAGATCGATGCCGGTCCGGATGATGACGCAGCCCTGTATTTTACATCCGGCACCACGGGCGCTCCTAAAGCCGTGCTGATCACGCACGGGAATCTGACCCATGCCTGTGAAGTGGAAAACAGGCATCACGGCCAGACCCATGATGATGTGTTTCTCTGTATTCCGCCGCTGTATCATACGGGAGCCAAAATGCACTGGATGGGCAGTTTACTGATGGGGGGCAAATGTATTCTGCTCAATGGGGTGAAACCGGAATGGATCCTGGAAGCAATTTCCGAGGAACAGTGTACCATTGCCTGGCTCCTGGTTCCCTGGGCCCATGATATCCTCATTGCCATTGAAAACAGCACCATTGATTTATCTAAATATCGGCTGGAACAATGGCGGCTCATGCACTCCGGGGCCCAACCCGTTCCGCCCAGCCTCGTGGAGCGCTGGAAACAGTATTTTCCTTTTCAGGCATATGACACCAACTATGGTCTGACTGAATCCACGGGTCCCGGGTGTATTCACTTGGGCATTGAAAACAGCCACCACGTCGGACCCATCGGTAAGGCCGGGTACGGGTGGGAAGCCAGAATCGTGGACAAGCAGGGCAACCATTTGTTTGCCAATGAAACCGGAGAACTGATCGTCCGGGGACCCGGCGTCATGAGAGCCTATTATAAAAATGATCTTGCCACAAAAGAAGCACTCAAGGATGGATGGCTTTACACCGGTGACATTGCCAGGTATGACAAAGACGGATTCATCTGGCTGGTGGACCGGAGAAAAGACATGATCATTTACGGGGGGGAAAACATTTTTCCCAATGAAATCGAAAATTTTTTTCTCACCCATGAAAAGATTAAAGACATTGCCGTCATCGGGGTGCCGGACGAACGGCTCGGGGAAATTCCCGCCGGTATCATCAGTGTCAAACCCCATTGCATGATCTGCGAACAGGACATACTGGATTTTCAGCAGGCATTGCCCCGGTACAAACGGTTAAGAAAAATATTTTTTGGCGATGTGCCCCGAAATCCCACCGGTAAGATTGAAAAACCCAAGCTTCGGCGCCTGTATGCGGAAGACAAACGAAAAGACCCGCAAAAACTGATGCATTAAAACAAGGAAATTCATTATGAAATTATTCCGCATTCTTTTTATTGTCCTGTTGTGTTCCGGATGGATCCATGGGGCAGCCGCTTCAGATACCCGTACCCTGGCACAAACCGTCCTGGACGGGCTTGAAGATCAGTATGCCGGCCGCAGTTTCTCCGCTGAATTCAAACAAACTTCAATTCTGACCGCCCTGGACATCAGTGAAACCGCTTCAGGCAAAGCCTGGTTCAGCCATCCCGGAAAAATGAAATGGCAGTATCTGGCACCCGAGCGCCATGACATCATCACCAACGGCCAGACCTTATGGATTTTCAGGCCGGATGAAGATCAGGTCATGATCGGCGATGCAGCCCCGTTTTTTGCGTCCGGTGCCGGTGGGGCGTTCTTATCGGATATCTCAAAAATCAGAGACAATTTTTCGGTGTCCGTCACTGAAACCACGGACCAGTGGGTGGAACTGCAGCTGGATGCCCCTCCTGAAAATACGGATATCCAATCCATCCGCATCCAGGTGAACAGAACCGATTTTCAGATTCAGACCGTCACCACGGTGAACACTACCAAAGATATCACCCGGTTTGAACTCAGCGATATCCAATTTCAGGACATGCCCGATCACTGGTTTGAGTTTGAGATTCCTTCGGGAACCCACATCATTGACATGAATTAAAACGCAAGATTAAAGGAAAATATCCATGAAACAACTGATCCGGGATCTGGCCCGCAAAAAAAACGCCATCATTCTGGCCCATAACTACCAACCCCCGGAGATCCAGGACATCGCAGATCTGTGCGGTGATTCTCTGGAGCTGAGTATCAAGGCCGCAAAAACCCGTGCAGATATCATCGTTTTCTGCGGGGTCCATTTCATGGCGGAGACGGCCGCCATTCTGTGCCCGGACAAAACCGTGCTTCTGCCCAACCCGGAAGCCGGCTGCCCCATGGCGGATATGGTGACACCCGAGGCGTTGAGCGCCAGAAAAAAGGCGTTGGGAAACATCCCGGTCATCACCTATGTCAACTCGTCTGCCGCGGTCAAGGCCGTATCTGATATCTGCTGCACCTCGGCCAATGTGATCGATGTGGTCAATGCCCAGTCCGCAGATGAGGTGCTCATGACACCGGACAAAAACCTGGCACAATATGCGGCCGGCCACACGGACAAAACAATCCATTTATGGGACGGGTTCTGCCCGTTTCACAACAACCTGACCCTGAAAGATGTGGCAGACGCAAGGCAGAAGCACCCGGATGCGCTGTTCATGGCCCATCCGGAATGTCCGCCCGAAATCCTGGCTTTGGCCGACACCATCCAGTCCACCTCCGGTATGATCCGGTACGCAAAAAACAGCGCTCACCGCCAGTTCATCATCGGTACGGAAGTCGGCCTGCTGTATCCCATCTCAAAAGCCAACCCGGACAAGCAGTTTTTTCCGGCATCCGAAAAAATGCGATGCACGGATATGAAAAAAATCCGTCTGCAAGATATCAAAAACAGTCTGGAAACCCTGTCAGGAGAAATCAGGGTCCCGGAAGATATCCGAAAAAAAGCCCTGGGCGCGGTACAGAAAATGATCAGTCTGGTCTGACATTCAAAAGGCCGGCATGGGGTCATGCCGGCCTTTGATTCATGGTTGCAGCAAAAAATCGACAAAAGCGATCACATGTTTTCGTAAACTTCGTCCGGGATATCGGCATTGGTATAAAAATTCTGAACATCATCACAATCATCTAAGGCCTCCATGAACCGGACCATCTGCTCGGCCTCCTTGCCCGTGACCGCTGTCATGGTCTGGGGAATCATGGTGATCTCCGCCACTTCATAGGAGATTTCAGCTTTGTCCAAAGCGGCCTGTACCGCATCGAATTCCCCGGGGTCCGTAATCACCTCATACACGTCCCCTTCATCTTTGATGTCCTCGGCACCGGCATCTAAAGCGACTTCCATAAGGGTATCCTCATCCACCCCTTCCTTGTTGACGGCGATCAGTCCTTTTTTATCAAACATCCAGCCCACACACCCGTCCGTTCCCACATTGCCGCCGGCTTTGGAAAACATGTATCTGACATCGGCGATGGTCCGGTTGCGGTTGTCAGTGAGGCACTCCACCATCACGGCCACCCCACCCGGGCCGTATCCTTCATAGATGATTTCCTCATAGTTCACCCCTTCCAGTTCGCCCGTACCTTTTTTGATGGCCCGTTCAAAATTATCCTTGGGCATGTTCTGGGCTTTGGCTGCGGCAAGGGCCTGGCGCAGCCGGGGGTTGGCTTCCGGATCTCCGCCGCCCATGCGGGCCGCCACGGTGATCTCTTTGATCAGCTTGGTGAAAATTTTCCCCCGTTTTTTATCGGCCGCCCCTTTTTTGTGTTTGATGGTCGACCATTTGCTGTGTCCTGACATGAATCCACTCCTTACATTATGTTGCTCGTTTTTGTTTTGCGATAATATATATTTCTTTGCTCTGTTTTCTGCAACTTTCCGGTTTAAAAACCCGGCATTCGGTGAACCGTTTTTTCACCTGTTTTTCAAACCGGGCAAAGTCATTGCCCTGAAAAATCTTGCACACAAAATGGCCTTTTTCCATCAGAAAACGATCCACTGTTTCCAGTGCCATGCGGCACAGTTCAAAGGAACGAAAGGCATCCACATCTTTTCTGCCCGTGGTGGCCGGTGCCATGTCCGACAGCACCACACCGCATCCGGACACCGGATCAAAAAATGACGCATCCGTCATGTCAAGGATGTCTTGTTGCATCACAGACACATTTGCCGGCAGATCAATGGTGACGGCTTGAATATCAATACCGAAAACGCGGCCTTTCGGGCCTGTCTGTTTTGATGCGTACAACAGCCAGGATCCGGGCGCGCATCCCAGATCCAGAACCACATCCGCTTTTTTGATCACATGAAATTTCTGCTGAATCTCTTTGAGTTTGTACACGGACCGGGCCGGATAATTTTCCGCCCGGGCCTGCCGGGTGAGGTGATCTTCCCATTTTGAACCGCCGGCACCCCCGGACCGGTTCCCTGATTTTGTCCCGCGTTTTTTAGCTGCCAAACAATACCTCCATGGCTTCTTTTAAAAATCGGACACTTTCGATGGTCATGCCGCGAACTTTTGACAATTGCTTTAATGCGGAGGCCGGCACCAGACAGGTGGTAAATCCCATCTTGGCGGCTTCCTTGATCCGGGCCTGGGCGTGACTTACCGCCCGGATCTCACCGGTCAGGCCGATTTCTCCGATCAAAGTGGTGTTTCCGGGAACGGGTTTGTCCAGAAAACTGGCTGCCAGGGCTGCCGCAATGGCCAGATCCGCAGACGGTTCCACAATCCGGACCCCGCCGGTGACGTTCATAAACAGATCCAGCCCGGACAGATTCATTCCCAGACGTTTTTCCATGGCCGCCACGATCAATGCCACCCGCTGGATATCCAGTCCGAGAACGGTGCGCCGGGGATTGCCCAGGCTGGAGGTGGAGACCAG
>JAABRW010000127.1 GCA_011390695.1 Desulfotignum sp. | reverse complement strand
CTCCGGCTCTACCAGAACAAACTGTCCGGAATGGGCCTGTCCTGCAGGGGTTTTCACCAACCGGAATCAGCAGTTTCTGAAATTGTGAAAGCCCGGCCGGAGCTGGTTATCACGGATCTGAACATGCCCGGCATGAGCGGGCTGGAACTGACCCGCGAAATCCGGAAAAAATATGGACCCGAAGAGCTGCCCATATTGTTGATCACCACCCAGAGCGACTTTGTGGAAGAAGAACACGGTGATATAACAGTTGACCAAGGCCTGCTGACCAGATCCGGCATCAACCGGATCCTGCATAAACCCTTCACTGATGATGCGTTTAAAGCAGCAGTCCGCAGATATTGTCCCGTAAGGATATGAAATGATACGCAAAGCAATACTTGATGATGTGCATACCATCCACGCGTTACTTCAGCTGTACAATAAGCGCGGAGAGCTGCTGGCCAGGCCTTTGAGCAAGCTGTATGACCATTTGCGCGATTTCTGGGTATTTGAAGATCCCCAAACCCGCAAGGTTGTGGGGTGCTGTGCATTGCAGTTCTGCTGGGAAGATCTGGCTGAAATCCGGTCCCTGGCAGTGGCCCCGGAGCACACAGGCCGGGGAATCGGCACCCTGCTCACGGAACGGACCATACAGGAAGCATTTTATTTCAAGATAAAAGATCTGTTCACCCTGACCTACCGGCCCAGTTTCTTTCAGCAGTTCGGCTTTGGTATTATCGACAAAAACGATCTTCCCATAAAAGTCTGGTCAGACTGCATCGGGTGCGTAAGCTTTCCCAACTGCGATGAAACCGCCATGCTCAAGAAGTTGTAACTGCTGCTTTTAGCTTTTAGCTTTTAGCTGTTAGCTGTTAGCTAAAAACGTAACGCGGTAAACCCACAATTCTAATGCCCCTCCTCACTTTCTTTTTTTTTGACAGGAACTGAGATGTAGGGCACTAAAGGCTAACCGCTAAAAGCTAATAGCTAACAGCTAAATTGTAACCATCACCCTTCAGAGGTGTAGATCATCTTGTAGGGAATGGGGCCCCGGTGCAGCACCGAGGGTTTTGGCAGGATGTGCTCCTCCGCCACGGTGAGCCAGTTGGCATCGGCCTTGACCTCCCGCAGCCGCCCGCCTTCGGACGGCAGGGCATGGCTGGTATAATCATACCGGACCTGGAGTATGCATACAAAACTTTTGCGCTGGCGGGCAACCACATAATTTTTGGTAAAACTGTTTCTGGACATGCCCCCCAGCTCTGACAGATATTTTATCTTGTCTTCAGGCAGTTTGACCAGAACCGCCTTGGACACCCCTTTTTCATCGATGCGCAGCAGGTTTCTGGATTCACTGGAAGACACATACACCGTGGTGATACCGTCCAGCTGCCGGAAATACTGGGCAGCCACTGCAGCGGCGGTGCGCCTGCCGCCGGCCATCACCGGCACCCCGTAATATTCAAACAATTTTTTCTGGAGATCTTCGGCATATTTGTCCCCTTTTTCATACAGGTCCTTGGAGATATACCGCAGATACTTGGCCATATCTTCAGATGCCTCGGCAATGGGCCAGTCCACCCGGACATGAAAATGGGTCAAGGCGTACTGGACCCTGGTCTGTCTGCTGCGCTGGATGAGCAGGGCATAATCCACCGGCAGAAGAGACCGGAGCAGGGCAAAAAACTGGTCGGTTTCAAAATACTTGATGTTCCGATTGAAATTTTCCACATTGGGAAAGTATTTGTGCCGCAAAAGATTGGTTTTGGTGGTTTTGTTGGCGTCAAAATACCGGATATATTTTTTGTGTTTGTCCTGGAGGGCATCTTCACAGAATATGATGAGAAACGAGTTCTGTGCTTCGAACTCAATGGATGGAATTCTGGCCCTGGGCTTGAGTTCCCGTAGCTCCACAAAGGGATACGGGGTGCGCAAGCGCAGAAAATTGTTGTATGATCCCACCAGGGAATAGCCGACAACAAACTGGTCCAGTTCATCCCGCAGCACTTCGTAATAGGATCTTCTGAGCCGGTCTTCCCTGCTCAGGCACTCTCTTTTCATACAAAAATTTACCATGTATCCATCCATTCCATTACAAACAGGTTCAGGCGAAGCTTTTCGGCGTTCCTGCATTGCAGTGCCAGGCCTGAAACCCCATTGATTCAGATTTATCCCGCTTTTTCAAGAGCCACAACGCCCGGCAGTTTTTTCCCCTCCATCAAATGTAAAAAAGCACCGCCGCCGGTGGACAGATGGGTGATATCATCGACAATGCCGCATTCTCTGGCGGCAAGGCCTGTATCACCACCCCCCACAATAGTGACAGCATCTGCATCAGCCATTGCCCGGCCCACTGCACAGGTGCCCTCCATGAAGGCAGGCATTTCAAAAACCCCCATGGGGCCGTTCCACACAATGGTTTTGGCTTTGGCTATGGCAGCACAAAACCGGTCAATGGTTTTGGGACCGATATCCATGGCCATCCATTCGTCAGGTATGGCATCAAGGGAAACCGTCTTTTTTGGTGCATTTTTATCAAAGGCCCCGGCCACGACCAGGTCCCGGGGCAGCATCAGATCAATGCCCTTTTCTTTGGCTTTTTCCATAATCCTGGCAGCGGTTTCCTGCAGGTCTTTTTCCACAAGGGATCCTTTGGTATCCACGCCCTGGCTGCGCAAAAATGTATTGGCCATGGCACCGCCGATGAGCATCTGGTCCACAAACCGGAGCATGTTTTCCAGGGCCGCAAGCTTGCCGGACACCTTGGCGCCGCCGATGACCGCCATCAAAGGCCTTTGGGGATTTTCCACACGATCGTAATATGTGCGCACCTCTTTTTCCAGCAAAAACCCGGCAGCCGATACCGGGGCATGGGCCACAATCCCGGTGACCGAGGCCTGGTTCCGGTGGGATACGGCAAAGGCATTGTTCACATAAACATCGCACAATGATGCCAGTTTTTTTGCAAATTCGGGATCATTGGATTTTTCCTCCGGGTGAAACCGCAGGTTTTCCAGCATCAGGATATCCCCGTTTTTCATTTGTTTGATCTGCTGTTCCACTTCAGGCCCGACACAGTCTTTTACAAACAACACTTTTTGGCCCAGGATCTCGGAAAGACAGGCTGCCGCCGGAGCAAGGCTTAAGCGTTCATCATACCTGCCCTTGGGCCTTCCCAGATGGGAGGCCAGAATGATTTTCGCATGCCTGGCCGTCAGATAATGGATCAGATCCAGGGTCTGCCGTATCCTGTTGTCATCGGTAATATTGCCCTGGTCATCCATGGGCAGATTATAATCCACACGGACAAAAATTTTTTTGCTTTCCACTGCTATGTCTTTGACTGATTTCATGTGTTCCTCCTTTTTTCTCTGGCCTGGACCCTTCTGTGGACCTGTTTTTTCCGGGACCAGCGTTCAAAAAAATTCATCAGCCCGGCCTGCTCGCTGCGGTCAATGATTTCCTCTTCCACTTTGGCCCCGTCTTTTGTGGCCATGGCATGGCGCAGGCACCGGGTTTTTACCGGACAATGAAAAAAACACGCCTCCGGGGTCTGGCGCAGCCCGTTTTCCTGCATGGGAAACACCTTTTCAAGATCACCAAAACAAAGGGGCAATTCTTCTTCAGAATTCATTGTGTTTTGTAAATTCCTTATGGTATTGGTCTATCAAACCCTGGGCCGCAAAGCTGAAAACACCCTGGCTGCCGATAATCAAATGTTCATGCACGGTTATGCCCACAAACCCCAGGGCAAACAGCAGTTTGCGGGTAATGTCCACATCATGGCTGGAAGGACTCACATCACCCGACGGGTGGTTATGGGCAAAAATCACCGCTGCTGACTGGTGCTGGAGTGCCCGGATGACAACTTCTCTTGGATACACCGAACTGCTGGTCAGGCTGCCGGAAAACAGAATCTCCGATGCCAGCACCCGGTTTTTGGCATCCAGGAAAACAGCGGCAAAATGCTCTTTGCCTTTAAAGCCGATGGTGGTGTGTAAATAATCTTTTAAATCATCCAGGTTGTTCACCACATCCCGGTCCTGAATCTTGGATTCCAGATACCGGTCTGCCACGGATTTGACCAGGCGGATACCCAGGCAGTTGGCTGTGCCCACCCCGGACACCCGGCACAGATCTTTTACATCTGCTTCCAGAACCGCCTGAAAGCTTTTAAATGTTTTCATCAGGTCCTTGGCTGTCTGTTTGCAGTCTTTTCTGGGTGTGTTCAAAGACAGCAGCAGCTCAATCACCTCATAATCATGGAACCCGCCAAGCCCGCCGGTTAAAAACCTTTCCCGCAGGCGCTTGCGGTGTCCCGCCCCTTTGTGTTCTTTTTCAGGCCGGGTCTGTTTTGTCATCCGGCTGGATTGCAGGGTCAAGGTCATCCTCCTCCCCTTCTTCCTCAAAAAGCCGGGCAATACCGATGAGTTTTTCTTTTTCCGCAAGGTTGATAAGCCGCACCCCCTGGGTGTTGCGGGAAATGATGTTGATACCACTGATATCGGTGCGGATCAGTTTGCCCTTGTCTGTTACCATCATGAGTTCGTCATTGTCATCCACCAGGGCCAGGGCCACCATTTTTCCGTTGCGCTCGGAGGTTTTGATGGAAAAAACACCCTTGCCCCCCCGGGTCTGGGCACGGTATTCATCCACAGCCGTGCGTTTTCCATACCCGTTTTCCGTGACAGTCAAAAGGGTGTGCTGTTCTCCGAGCACCTCCATTCCCACCACCCGGGAATCTTGTGCAATGCGCATACCCCGGACCCCCATGGATCCTCTGGCGGTTGCCCGGATATCGGATTCCTGGAA
>JAABRW010000126.1 GCA_011390695.1 Desulfotignum sp. | reverse complement strand
TTTGGTCCGGTTTTAATGCCATTTTTTCTGCAGGATCCAGAATAATAATTTTCTCCATCCACCCGCTGACACCCAGACGGCTGATCTTTTTTTGCTGAACAGCCCGGTGTCCGTTGGTAATCAGAAACAATTGCTTATGCACCGATCCCAATTCCAAAAGCATCCCGGCATCCTGCTCATTCATATGCAGGTACCGGCAGTCATGGGACCTGTATATCTGAAGCAGGTCCTGCTTCACAGCCGGATCAATCCGAAGCCATGCCAATGCATCATCAATCAGGTTTTTGTCATCGGTTCCCCTGGCAGACTGCAGCGCCATGATACCATCCACAAACCCAGCCGGGTACTTTACCAGTGACTGGCCCGCAAGCCATCGGCCCATATCTTCAAACGCCCCTTTGTAAAACTGCATGGTATTGTAAAGTGTGCCATCCAGATCAAAGATAATGGTATCATAGGTGAGCAATGTATTTCTATGGTCACAGATCCTGGACATATTCATTCCAGTACCGGATGATGCGAATTTTTTTCTGGTGTTCGGGAAACTCCACTGCCCTGTCGGTAAACACATGAATGGCATTCTTGATAAAATCCAGGCCGCTGTAAACACTGAACATGATACTGCCGGCAATTCTGGGATTGACTTCAATAATGTGGCACTGTCCGGCACTGTCCCGGATTATCTGGATGTTCACCAGGTATTGAAAAGGCAAAGCCCGGGCCATTTTTTCAACCAGAGGAACAAATGGGGCAGGATCCACGATGGTGCCTACAATGGAAACCCCGCTGGCAGTATCCCGCTGCCGGGTAGACATGCGGATCAGGCGCCCGTCTTTTGCAAACAACGCATCAATTGTGAACTCATCCCCTGGAATGTAATCCTGAATCACCCCTTTTTCCTTTTGTTTTTCCGCCAGTTCCCCTGGATGGTGAATCATGACCACCCCTTTTCCCCCGCGTCCCAGATCCGGTTTAAACACTGCCGGCAGGGTGTTGGAAAATGCGGCTGCCGGCAATCCATGGGCCTGACAGAAAGTCTGAAACCGGGTTTTGTACAGACAGGTGCGGGTGGTGACGGCCCCAGGCAGCAGGCATTTTTCCCATAAACCGGCATCACCGTGATCCAGCAGACAGGCAATTTCTTCGTCAATAAACGGGATGAACAGGTCTGCATGCGCCAGCTGTTCTCTGATAAACGGCAGGTATTGGTCACCGCCTGCCAAGGGTGAACAGGTAGCTTTGCCGGCAATGGACCGGGCCAGGGGCAGTGCTTTTTCATTGGCATCAATGGCATGCACCTGGTGGCCAAGTTTCCTCAAATGCCTGATAATACCATAGGCTGCCGGGGAAGCCGCTGCAGAAAGCAATATGTTAAGCATTTTTTTCATACATATAGGTCCAGCCATGGGAAAATGTAAACCCTGCGCCCAGAAACAACCCCAGAGAGGCCTTGTTGTCTGGATGAATCTCAGCCCTGCAGGGAAGATCTGTTTTCTTTAATACCATTTCCAGGGCCTTTCCGGCAAGCCCGATCCTCTTGAAAGCCTGAGACACCAGAATGGATATCTGTTTTATCTGTCGGCCTTCCAGTCGGACATATCCTATGGATTGACCGCACCACACAATCATATACAGATCCACATCGTCGGCGGCCATCACCTGTTCAAACCAGGCAGCATGTTCTGTCTTAGAAGGCACCACAGGGACAGTAAAAAATTTCCTGGCGCCGTTTTCCTGCTGAAATTGGTACAGGGTTTCTCTGTCACCCGCAACCGCCCGGCGCAGTATAACAGGGGAAATCAGATCGGTGGTGTGCCGGACCACCCGAACAGGTCCCAAACCGTCCACCAGGCCTGGATGTCCGGAAGCATCTGAACCCGCATCTTGCGATGACTCCAGCATCTGCAAAAACCGGTCTGTCAGTACCCCGGGGTCCAGATTACAGGAAAATCCCAGGCAGGGAGCAATGCCTGAGTCAGAAAAATTCCTCCCCACCTGCTCCTGGTTTTGTGCCGTCACAATGGTCAAATTCTCCAACCCGCAGTGGATGCGCTCCAGCAGGCTGATCCCGGGCGCACCAATGGCTATGCCGCATTCCTGATACAGACCTGCCAGATCCGGCAGGTCTGTATGCACATTAATATCAAGCCGGGACCGTGAAACAAACCGCTTCAACTCTGTAAGACAAGGAGAAACCGATGACAGCGGCACATGAAAAGTCACCTGTCTGCCATGCACTGCCGGTTCCAGGATGGAAAGCACCTTTACAGCCAGTTCTTCAGTATCCATGGCCCCGAAAGATATCAGAACATGGCCCCTGTCCCTCCGGGATGCAACTCCCTGGTACACCGGATCCAGCAGTGCATAGGCAATTCCCAGCAATCTGCGTGTCAGCGGATTGTGCAGTTTGCCGTTGTAATCCCTGTCCTGTCGGCCAAAGGTCTGATCCACCAGTATGTCGCACCAGTGAGACCGGCAAAGATCATCGATCACCATAACCGGAAATGCGCCGGCAATTTTTTTTTCCCATCTGTCATCTATTTCATAATGATCAATGACTGCCAGCTGGATATGTTTCTTTTTCGCCAGCAGATATTCCATGCAGGTCCGGTGGTCCGGCCGTACCACCAGGCCTGAATCATATTGCTCCAGCAGATCCCTGACCACCTTCATCCCCTGACGCATAACAAACACAACCTCCAAACCCACCCGGCGATACATTGAAGCAAGGGCCAGGCAACGCCTGACATGCCCGTAGCCTATGGAAGGTGTGGCATCACACCTGAACGCAATCATGTTTGTCGGCCTGAAGCGGGTATCATTTTGAATATCCATGGTGCCAGTACAAGCAGTATGTCCAAATCCTCAGGCGTATTCATATCCGCAGCCCGTATCCTGGGAATCTCATACTGATTTCAACCCTTTCCTAATTCGATAATACCTGTACCGGATATTTTTTTATCTGCATATCATCTGTTACCAGAAGCAATCTTTGGGCCTGTGCCTGCGCAATCAGCATCCGATCAAAAGGATCTTTATGAATCATGGGCAGACCGCCGGCTATCTGCGCATGGTACAGAGATATGGGCAGTTTCAGAAAACGTTCTTCTTCAATGACCTTTTCCATATCCTTTTCCATATCTTCCGGTAAAATCAATTTTCCAAGGGTTTGTTTAATGGATATTTCCCAAACCGTTGCCGCACTGATATATACCTGGTTTCCGCTGTCTTTAATGGCTTGTTTTACACACTTGTGCAATGCAGGATCTTCTGTGAGCCACCATAAAAAGATATGGGTGTCCAGAAGCAGCCGTTTCAAACCATATCCCCTTCAAAAGCGGCAATGATGTCATCCGGTGTTTTAGTAAAATCCGGCGCTATTGTAATTTTGCCTTTATACCTGCCCGGCTTCCGCGGCCGGTCATCATCCACAATCGGCACCAGCTTCACCAAAGGTTTTCCCGCTTTGGCAATAATAATGGTCTCTCCTTTGCACACCCGTGCAATCAAAGCCGACAGCCTTGTTTTGGCTTCATGGATATTCACGGCATCAGTCATGCTGCCTCCTTTAGTTCTTCCGTTTTTCAACCAACTTAGCTAAGTTTCTTATAAAATCTGTTTGCTGTCAAGCCGCAATGGGAAATAAAAACTGATTACCATTCCCTATTCCTATCGTTTATCCGGAATTTTAATTTTGTGGACGATACAATTGAAGCTTTTATCAAGGTGGCTGACACCGTCATCCAAAAAGAATAACCTGAAAAACAACGCGCATCAAATATTTATCTTTTTCATCTGCGCCAATACACTTTTGGTAAATTGGAGCAAATCCCCCCCCTTGAACAGGAAACCTGGTATTCCTTTGTTTTCAGCCAATTCCATATCTTTTTCAGAATCACCAATAACAAAACTATTATCCATATCAATATGTATTTTTTTCTGAGCCTCATCTATCATGCCTGACTTTGGTTTTCGGCAATCACAATGCTTATTGTAATCACCCAAAGCTTCGCGTGGATGATGGGGACAAAAAAATATGTGATCTATATGGGCACCTGTTTGTGACAACTCTCTGCAAACCAGTGCCATAAGTTCATGAAACGAATCTTCATTGTAGTAACCCCGGCCAATCCCTGACTGATTTGTAACAAGAATGACCAGATATCCATTATCATTGAGATATTTTATTGCGGCCTTTGCACCGGATATCCATTCAAAATTTTCACGTTTATGCACATACCCATGATCAACATTAAGTACCCCATCGCGATCTAAAAAAGCCGCAGGTTTCAATGCAGACCTCTTAACATCACCCATTTTTAAATACGGCATTATACTGCCTTCAATATCAGTTTGAAATCTGCCCCCTGTGTCAGGGCGGTTCAATCTTTCATCCGGGTTTTTCTCTGAAGTGTGACAAACATAACGCAGCATCTCTCTTTCAATTGTACCTTTTGTGAGGCCCCAATGGGTACTATACGTATTTTGATTTTTAAAAGTCAACCCCAAGCGTTGAAACGTTTTCAGGCAGGATTATACATTTTCATATTTGAGTTGACGCCTGTTATACCGATAGGTAGTATCAATATAAAAATCAAAAAAAATGCCAGAGAGATCCTCATGAACCAAAAAACCAAAGATTTTTATGAAGCAAACCTTACCCTTTTGAAAAAACACCACCCTTCGGTATTTTTACAAATAACACAAGATCCTCCTGAGCCTCTTGGTGAAATTTCTTTTGCCCCCAACGGCAACCCGACGCTCACTGTCACCGGCAATCAAGGGAACCCCTTG
>JAABRW010000124.1 GCA_011390695.1 Desulfotignum sp. | reverse complement strand
TTAAAAAAATCACACCCGCATCTGTTTACAAAACAGGAATCTTGCGTGCAAGAATATTTTAAGGAGTTACACCATGAGAGTAAAAAGAGGATTCAAGGCAAGACGGCGCAGAAACAAAGTGCTGAAACTGGCAAAAGGGTTTCGGGGTGGCAGAAGCAAATTATTCAGAACAGCTGCTGACTCTGTTGACAAGGCGTTGATGTATGCATACAGAGACAGGCGTGTCCGGAAACGTGAATTCAGAAAACTGTGGGTTGTCAGAATCAATGCCGGCGCCAGAATGAATGATCTTTCCTATTCCAGATTCATGCATGGCTTGAAACTGGCAGGTTGTGAACTGGACCGCAAAGTTCTTGCCGACCTTGCCGTCTGCGATCCGGACGGATTTTCTCAGTTGGCTTCCCAGGCAGCTGCCCGCTTGAATTAGACAACACCATTGGGGGTATTTTGCAAAATCCTATCAATGATATTGAAAATCAGGCTTTTCAGGAAATTCAAAAGGCAAAAACTTCCGAAGATCTGGAAGTGGTGTCCATTCGGTATCTGGGTAGAAAAGGTCTGCTGACCGCGTTTCTGCGCAGCATATCTTCTCTTCCTGAAGACCAGCGGCCTGCTGCCGGCAGAAATGCAAATATTCTTAAAGTAAAGCTGGAAAAAGCCATTGACCAGGCCCGGTCCGACCTGGCAGCAAACCGGTCAGACCAGTATTCGGGAATCGATGTAACCCTTCCCGGCCGAAGGCGGGGACACGGATCAGCCCATCCGCTCACCCAGGTTCTGGATGAGATATGCGGCATCTTTATGCGCCTGGGTTTTGACATTGTGGAAGGTCCGGAAGTGGAAACCGATTATTACAATTTTGAAGCATTGAATATTCCCAGGTATCATCCGGCAAGGGATATGCAGGATACCTTTTATGTGTCTGACAACATTGTTTTAAGAACCCATACCTCTCCTTCCCAGCCCCGGACCATGGAAAAAACCGATCCACCGGTACGGATCGTTTCAGCAGGCAAAGTGTTCCGCTGTGATTCCGATCTGACCCATACCCCCATGTTCCATCAGATAGAAGGTTTGATGGTGGATGAAAATATTTCCTTCGGGGACCTTAAGGGTGTTCTGACCACCTTTGTGCACCAGTTTTTCGACCAGCATACGGCATTGCGTTTCAGGCCCAGTTATTTCCCATTCACAGAGCCCAGTGCCGAAGTGGACATCAGGTGCGTGATGTGCAGAGGAAAAGGGTGCCGGGTGTGTTCAAAAACCGGATGGCTGGAGGTGCTTGGATCCGGAATGGTACATCCGGCTGTGTTTGAAAATGTGGGATATGACACGGACAGGTATACCGGGTTTGCCTTTGGTGTGGGTATAGAGAGAATGGCCATGCTCAAATATGGCATTGATGATATTCGAAAATATTTTGAAAATGATATGCGTTTTTTAGGGCAGTTTTAATATGAAAGTCAGTCTGAGCTGGTTAAAAGAATATATCCCGGTGGACCTTGCACCGGATGAGATCGCCTGCAGGCTCACCATGGCAGGTCTTGAAGTGGATGCGGTTGAAAACCTGTATGGCTATCTGGATAAAGTAGTGGTGGCCCGGGTGCTGGATGTGAAAAACCATCCCCGGGCAGATAAACTGACCTGCTGTACTGTAGATACTGGCAGTGATGCACCGGTACAGATTGTCTGCGGTGCCCCCAATGTACGTCAGGGTATGCTTTCATCCTGTGCACTGCCCGGAGCTGTGCTGCCCGGAGATCTGAAGATTAAAAAAAGCAAACTCAGGGGAGAGGTTTCTGAAGGCATGCTATGCTCCGCTGCTGAACTGCTGCTGGATTCGGATGCTTCCGGAATTATGGAAATTGCCGGAGACCATGTGCCCGGCACCCCATTGGAAAAAGCCCTGGGTATGGGTGACACCTTGTTTGAAATCGATTTGACCCCTAACCGGCCTGACTGTCTGAGTGCCATCGGCGTGGCCAGGGAGATAGCCGCCTTTACCCGGCCGGCCCAAAAGCTTGTTATCCCTGATGTCACTTTTCCCGGGCAGCGTATCAGCCCGGCATCCATTCATGATCATGCCCGGGTGGAGATCAGGGATCCGGAGCTGTGTCCCCGGTATTCCGCCGGCCTGCTTTTTGATGTGACCATCGGGCCGTCACCTTTCTGGCTGCAGCAGCGTCTGGAATCCGTGGGGCTGACTGCCATCAACAATGTGGTGGATATCACCAATTTTGTGATGATGGAAACGGGCCAGCCCCTGCATGCCTTTGATTATGACAACCTGGCCCGGGGCCGGATCGTGGTGCAGAAAGCAGGAGAAACCGAGGCATTTACCACCCTGGACAGCAAGGTGCATACATTGGAGCCCGACATGCTCATGATCTGTGACGGGAGCAGGCCGGTTGCCCTGGCCGGGGTCATGGGTGGTGAAAATTCAGAGATATCTCCGAAAACAAGCCGGGTGTTAATCGAGAGTGCCTGTTTTAATCCGGTTTCCATCAGGCGCACTGCCAAGCGCACCGGCATGGCAACGGATGCCTCCCACCGGTTTGAACGCGGTGTTGATCCTGAAGGAACCGTATATGCCCTGAAGCGGGCAATGACACTTATGGCCGATATCTGTGATGCCACTATTGCCGGTGATATCATTGATGCATATCCCCTTCCTGCTGAAATGGTCCGGATAGACCTGGATCCCGGCAGGTTGAATGTCCGTCTGGGAACCGATTTCAACCGGGACGAAATTACCCGGATTCTGGAATCTGTGGAATTTGGAGTACTGCCGTCCGATGACGGACATCTGACAGTCAGTGTGCCTTCTTTCCGGGTGGATGTAACCCGGGCTGAAGACCTGTCTGAGGAAGTGGCAAGGCTGTGGGGATACAATCAGATCCAGACCACGTATCCTGCAGTGCCTGCAAAAGGCCGGCTTTTGGATCCGGTTATTTCGACCCGGTCTGCCATCCGCTGCATTTTTAACGGACTTTCCTTTTATGAAGCCATTAATTACAATTTTATTTCCAAAGATTTTTGCGACCATCTGCTGTTGTCAGAATCCGATCCCCGCAGGTCGGTGGTAAAAATTTTAAACCCTCTGTCCGATCAGATGTCGGTCTTGAGAACCTCCCTGCTGCCCGGCCTGCTGGATAATATGCGCAAAAACACAGCCCAGCAGACAGACACCCTGCATTTGTTTGAAATAGGGAAAACATTCTTTCACACAGGCAAAGACACCCTGCCCACAGAAATAGAAATGGTGGCTGGTTTGGCCACCGGCAGCCGCAGCCGCCAGACCTGGTATTCCAAAAAACAGCCCATGGATTTTTTTGATCTCAAAGGGGCATTGGAAGATCTGCTGGACGCTTTAGGCATTGCAGATGTCCGATATACCCCGGTTGCAGGGTATGTTTGTCCGTATTTTGCACCCGGGTATGGGGCCTGTATCAATAAGGATGATATGGAACTGGGATTTTTGGGAAAGGTTGCTGATCCGGTATTAAAGCATTTTGGCCTTAAGCAGGATGCTTATATGTTTGAACTTGATCTGGCAGCGCTCATGGACAAGATACCCCGGCAGAAAACCGCGCTTCCTTTGCCCAGATTTCCGTCTATTTCCCAGGACATTACTCTGATTGTGGACCAGTTTGTGCCGGTGGGAGATGTTATAGGTCAGATGAAAGCCATTGCCCGGAAACAGGTGCTTGTGGAAGATATGTTTTTGTTTGATTTGTATGAAGGCAGCCCTCTGGCTGAAGGTAAAAAATCTTTGTCTTTCAGAATCGTTTACCGGTCTGATGCAAAAACCCTGACAGAAAAAAATATCCGAAAGCTTCACGCCGGCATATCCAGCCGCCTGGTGGAAGCCTTTAATGCGGACTTGCCGGAATAACATTCATGCCTGGCGGGCACAACAAATTATGAAAGCTTTTAGCTGTTAGCTGTTAGCTGAGTACTGATGGCTTTCATATAAAAAATCAGGGGTATTGACAAATAAAACCAGGATTGTTATAAAGTACTGTTGATGCGGGTATAACTCAGCTGGTAGAGTGCAAGCTTCCCAAGCTTGATGTCGCGAGTTCAAGTCTCGTTGCCCGCTCCATTTTTTTATTTGGATGTGGGGCGCAGACATGTTCCAAAGACGGTAAGTGTATGGATACAATCTGAGCTGATTGGACAAAGCAAGGATTTAGTTGAAAGTGGTACAAGGAACGGGCGCCTGCCCGTTTTTGTATTTTACACCAAAGTGGGTGATTGAAAATCAGGATATGGATGTAAAGCAAAATAAAAAAGGACTTGTGGATGAGGTCATGCAAGTGGCAGATCCCCTGTGCCGGGCGGAAAATTTTGAACTGGTTCACGTGGAGATTGCTAGCTGGAACCGGGAGACCATTGTACGGGTCTATGCAGACAAGCCCGGGGGTATCACACTGGGTGATTGCGCAGATATCAGCCGGCAGCTGGGGGATCTGCTGGATATCCATATTCCCGGTCTGGGCAGTTACCGCCTGGAAGTTTCATCTCCGGGTCCCCATCGGCCTTTGAAAAAAAAACAGGATTTTTACCGGTTTAAAGACAGCAAAATTAAAATTGAAACCAGGGTACCCATACAGGGGAAAAAAAAGTTTACCGGCGTTCTTGAAGAGATTGATGATGCTGCTGTTGTGGTTGCGGTGGATGGAGAACGGGTAGAAATCCCGGACCTGCAGATCATCAAGGCAAGCCTTGCGGGTCAGTAAAATGGAGAACACACAAAGATGTTTATCACAGATATTAAAAGAGTAATAGACCA
>JAABRW010000123.1 GCA_011390695.1 Desulfotignum sp. | reverse complement strand
CCGGCGGTGCCATCCTTGCCGACGGCCGCGTGGGCCTGATCCTGGATGTCCACGGCATTTTCGGGATCAGAAGTTAATTTTTTTACCTTTTTTCATCAAGAAGCCGGGGGAATAGATCCAGACATTTTTCCTTCATAGTATTGCCGGCAAAGCCATCTCGCTTTTGGAAACAATGTAGGTTAAAAGTTAACGGAAATGTTTTATGGTAAACAAAACAGAACTGAGTCATGCGCAACATAAAAAACTTTCCCAAATTGTTTATAAAGAATCCGGTGTGGTTCTCAATGAAAAAAAATAAAGTCTTTTGGTGACAAGGCTTACCAAAAGAATGCGGATAATGAAAATAGCATCTATTGCTGAGTATATGAATTTAATATCGAATGATCCTCAGGAATTCAATGAATTTATTGATGCCACCACAACCAATCATACTTTTTTTTTCAGGGAAAATAAACACTGCGAATATATCATCAAAACACTGGACAAAAAAAAAGCGTTAAAAATCTGGAGTGCTGCTTCATCCAGCGGGGAAGAAGCGTTTTCCATAGCGGTTCAATTGCTTGCCAATTCATTTTCATTCACCATCTTTGCATCTGATGTTTCCGATTCCATGCTGAATCTGGGTCGGCGGGCTGTTTATTCAAATAATCGGATAAGCAATGTTCCCCTGTCGATATTGCGTTCATATTTCCAAAAGGGAAGCGGCAGATGGAAGGATCATGTAAAGGTAAAGCCTGCAGTTCAACAATTGGTTACTTTTGGAAAATTCAATCTCTTGTCAGACGTTCAGGTTGATACATTTGATATCATTTTCTGCAGAAACGTCATGATTTACTTTGATACCCCGACAAGGCAAAAGGTTGTTGCCAGTCTTTGCAGGGCCTTAAAACCGGGGGGCTATTTTTTTGAGGGATTAGCTGAAAGCATTAACGGATGGGATCATTCCCTGACAACCGTTATACCAAGCGGTTATCAGAAAAAATGATATTCCGAAAGATAGAGATGAGTTCATCAACGGATCAAAGAGGATTATATGGTACAAGATAATCAATTCAATGAAAATTCACTGACTGCCCATTACCTTTTAGAACCCGGATATATCATAGTGCCAGACCATTCCGTCTGCATCTCTACGGTTATAGGGTCTGGTGTCTCGATTTGTCTTTTTGACAGGGAAAAAGGGATCGGTGGAATGAATCATTTTATTTTCCCCTATACTGCCACAAAAGGGAAAACCACTGCATTGTATGGCAATATTGCGACAATTACCCTTCTGAAAATGATGCTGGCCAGGGAATCTTTAATCAAATCCCTTGAGGCACAAATATATGGGGGGGCATATCATCCTGAAAAAAGCAATAAAGATGCTGCCAGGGAAAATATTGAAATTGCCAGGAAGATCCTTTTAAAAAAACAGATACCGATCACCTCCGAGGATGTTGGTGGGGAAAAGGGGAGAAAAGTGATTTTCAATACAAAAATCAATGAAGTGGCCATTTTAAAGGTCGACAGACTGAGGGACACGGACTGGTATCCCTACCAATGAGGCATTGTTTGAATCGGCACTTATTTTATAATAACAAAATATTACGGTAAATATAGGAGTGTTGTAATGGCGAAAAATCCAAATATTAAAATACTTGTTGCAGACGATTCCGGAACCATGCGCGTCATGCTCAAACAGATCTGTTTGCCTATGATGCTCCCATGAAACTCATCCTGCTGGCCCATAGGAACGGCAGTACCTTTGTGCGCAGCAGACTTTATAATTTCTTTTGATGATAACGAGGATTTTAAAAACTTTTAGATGACTTTTCCAAAGAATAATATTAAATCATATGCCATGAACCGTTCTGCTGTCATATTTTTTGTTATGTTTTTCGTCTTGGTGTTTTTAGGGCCGGCAGACCGGGAAGTGGCTGCAAACCTGGTGCCCGAAATGCGGATTTCCGTGGAAAACACGGCATCTCATTTTCAGACCCGGGCGGTGGAACGGTTTGCAGAACAGTTGAAAACCGCCCTTGACGGACGTATCGAGGTCCAGTTTTTTTCAAATGCCCGAATGTTCAGAGACGCGGATGTCATCCGGGCACTGGGCCAGGGAAAGGTGGAAATGGCCGTTCCCGGCACCTGGCATGTCACCCGATATGTGCCGGATGTCGGGGTGTTTCTGCTGCCAGCGTTTTACGGCAGAAGCGCCCGGGACATCTACAGTATCCTGGACAGCCCCATGGGAAAAGATCTCAATGCGCGCATCGAGACCGCCCTGAATTTTAAAGTGATCGGCGGGTGGATCGATCTGGGTTATGCCCATTTGTTCGGCATTCACCGGCAGATAAGGCAGCATGAAGACATATCCGGGCTCCGGCTCCGGGTGGCCGGCGGTATTGCCAACAAACTGAGAATCCAGGGGCTGGGGGGCAATCCCATGATCATCCCCTGGCCGGATCTGCCCGAACATATCCAGCAGGGGCGGGTTGATGCCGTGCTGACCACCTATGAAACCGTTCAAAGTGCAAAATTGTGGAAAATGGGTGTGACATCCGTGTTCGAAGACCGGCAGTACTTTCCCCAGTATATTCCGCTGATGCGCAACTCCTTCTGGAACCGGCTGTCGAATGAGATCCAGGAGATTATCATGGATACCTGGAAAAAAAACATTGATGATTCCCGCACCCTGGCTGCCGTCTCCCAGCAGCAGGCCAAAGCGCAGCTCATGGAAAACAAGGTCGTGGTGTCTGTACCAGAGCCCGAACAGATGGAAGCCTGGCGAAACCAGCTCCTGCCGCTGCAGGAAGGGTTCGTGGAGCAGCTGGGCATCGATCCGGTACTGGTCAGGCAGATTGAACAGGCGCTGTCAGAACAATGACCCATATAAATACTGGCCTTTTCCAGGACCGCCTGTTCAAGCCGATCATGGTATTGATCTGTATCCTTGCCGTCTTCTTTCTCGGGATGAGCGCAGCATCGATCCTGAGAAACCGGTATCACCATGTCAATGAATCGATCACCAGAGCAATGACCCAGGCCCGGCTGGCGGGGGAAAACATTGCCGGCAGGACTTACACAGTGGATTTTGCCCTGCTGTCCTCTGCTTCCATGATCAAAAGCCTAGTGGACAATGACGGTATCGTCAGCCCGGACACCATTGCGTTTATCAAACAGGAGATCACCTATCTGCCACAAATCAGGGATATTGTCTTCACCCATGCCGATGGAGACAAAGAATGGCGTATCCAGGAAACAGACCTGCCTTTCACGCTGTCATCTTTTGACCAGTTTCGTTCCGCCTGGCTGGAATCTGCCATTGAAACAGTACCTTCAGGTGATGGACCGGCCCTGATTCTGTTGAGCCGGCGCGTGGAAAACCGTCAAAATACTTTTATCGGGGTGCTTACCGCTATCATCGATACCGGTTTTTTTTACAACCGGTATGAAGATGACCTGCATCTGAATGCTGGCGGTTTGGCCCTGTTTGACAGCCAGGGCCGGTTGATGGCCGGCTGGTTCAATCATCCGGATATCCAGACACATCTTTTGTCATCGGACAATTCATCCACCGCTGTGTTGTCAGCAATCATTTCCAGCAGCATGCCCGGCGGCAGCACCACCCATGAAGATAAACACACGGTGATGTCAACCTATCAGTTACGAAATTTTCCATTTCATGTGGCGGTCATCCAAAGCAAAACAGATCTGCTCAAAAAATGGCGCCAGGAAACCAGACGGGATATCGCCCTTATCATTGCAACATTCGTCACCGCCCTGCTCACGCTGTTGCTGGCCTTGTGGCAGCGGAAACAGCGCACAAAAGCGGAACACCTCCTGATCCAGCACCAACAGGACTTGACAAAGACCGTTCAACACCGCACTCAGGAATTGCAGTCTGCCAACTCTGTTCTGCAGGAAAAAAACCGTGACCTTGAAGCCGTAATGAAGCAAATCAAAACCTTGAGCGGGCTGATGCCCATCTGCATGCACTGCAAAAAAATCCGCGATGACAAGGGATACTGGCAGCAAATGGAAGCCTATATCAGCAAACATTCCGATGCCCAGTTCAGCCACAGCATCTGCCGGGAATGTGCAGCAGAACACTATCCTGATTTGAATGTATATGACGAATAAATGGAAACGACGGTGGCAATAGCCTTGGACAAAACTCAACATAATTATCCCAGCATGAGTCTTCTGAGGCAGAATAAATGTATGATGCTATTCAAAACCGGTATTTGAGCATCAAAGCTGTACTCAGATGATTCCGGGGTGTCCAGTAGGGATGAATAATATCCTTTAACACCTGAAAAAAATAGTTATTGATACCATCGATGTGGTGTTTCTGGATATGAGCCCGCAGGACGGCAGCGACCTGGCAGCCATCAAAACCATACAGCAGCAAACTCTCAAAATCAGTTGATTCATAATCTGTAAAAATTTGTCCCATCCTTGCGACTGTCATATTTTTAAGACAAGCCACAAAAAAACTAATTTTATGTATTAAATTCAATAATTTATCCTGCAAAAATAGCAAAAATTATGAGAATTTTTCCCGGTTATGCGACAATTCCCATGTCACTCATATTTTCATAACCGACTGAAATTAAGGAATTTTTTTACTTATACGCCGTGGTATGTATTTTGCTCTTTCAGTATCCTGTGCACTGAAAAACAGACGACAGGATGACCGCATCCAAAGGAGCATTATGAACCTTATCCTTTTTGTACACCAGGATGCCTCCCAGCAAGGGGAGGCATTGCAAAAACAGATGATTGAATCTTTTGGTGAAAATACCATTCAGATAGTGCA
>JAABRW010000122.1 GCA_011390695.1 Desulfotignum sp. | reverse complement strand
CATATTTGAACTGCGGCAAGTCCTTATAATGTTTGTACTTCGGGTTACCATAGGTGATCTCAGGTGTCGTGGAGATGGTTTTTGTGCCGCAGCCCATGGACAAAAGCCCTGCAAGCAGTATAAGTACAGCTGGTATCAGTTTTATGCAGACACGCATTCGTTTCACTGTCTATCTCATGATAATGTTCTGGTAAATGGTGATGGCGGCCGGTCCCAGGATCACCACGAACAGGGCCGGGAAAATAAACAGGATCAAGGGAATCAGGATCTTCACCGGCAGTTTGGCGGCAATTTCTTCAGCCATCTGGTACCGCTTGGTGCGGAAGGAGTCGGAAAACACCTGCAGGGCCTTGGACACGCTGGTGCCGAACTTGTCGGTCTGAATCAGGAGGGTCACCAGGCTGTTCATCTCATCGATCCCGGTGCGTATACCCAAGTTTTTCAGGGCTTCCTGGCGCTGTTTTCCAGCCCGCATCTCCAGGTTGAGGTAATAGAATTCTCTGCTCAAATCAGGATAGGTGTGTTTGACTTCCTCTCCCACCTTGAGCAGGGCCGCATCCAGCCCCATCCCAGCTTCCACACACACCACCAGCAGGTCCATGGCATCGGGCAGAGCCTTGAAAAGGGCGATCTTGCGCTTGTCGGTTTTCTGCTTCAGCCAGATTTCCGGCAGGTAAAATCCGAACAAACCCAGGAAGACGGTGAGAAAAATGGTCATGGGATTGCCCATGACCGGAAAAAAGAAAATCCTGATTACCAGGAACAGGGTGATAAACAAAATAGGTAGGAACAGCTTGGCTCCGAAAAACGCGGCCTCAAAGTTCTTTGCCCTGATACCGGCCTGCAGGAACTTCACCCGCATTGCGCCGGGATCATCCAGTTCCCGGTCCTGTTCTTTTTTGCGGCCCCTGGTGCTGAAAAAACTGAAAAAAGAGGCAACCGGATTTCTTTTCTCATCTGCATGGGGAAGTTTTCTGGTCTGCGCACCCAGATCGATCCGCTCGTCATCCATGAATCCGCCATGTTGAATCTTTTTGACCATGGCTTTGTTTTTATTCCGCTGCCGCACAAACATGACCACCCCCATGCAGAACAGGAAAATGGCTACAAAAAATATGGGAAAAAGGATGGCGGATAAGTCTTGGTTCAAAAAAGCAGTCATGAGTAAAAATCCGGATTGTTATACATCAATTTTAACCATTTGTTTTATGACAAAGGCGCCCAAAATGATACAGACGCCGGATGTGGCCAGCATGATATGGCCGATGGGTTCTTCGAGCAGGGGCTTTATAAATCTGGGTGTGGTCATGTAAATGAACAGCCCGATGAGAATGGGAATCATGATAAGGATCACCCCGGAAAGCCGCCCTTCCGCAGACAGTATCCGAACATTTCCCTCAAACCGGAACCGCTCCCGGACAATATGGGCAAGGCTTTCGATCAGGGCTGCCAGGTTCCCGCCGGTTTCTCTCTGGATGATCACGGACATGACAAAAAACTTGAGTTCCCTGCAGTCCACCCGGTCCATCAAGTTTCTCAAGGCATCCGGCACACTCACTCCGAAATTTATCTCATCCAGTGTTTCTTCAAACTCGGTTCCCAGGGGGTCGTCAAATTCCTCACTGGCCAAGTGCAGGCTGCTGGTAAAGGAATGCCCGGCCCGCAAAGCCCGGGCGATCAAATCCAGGCCCTCGTGGAGCTGGCTTTGAAATCTCCGGGAGCGCCTGGTTTTCAGGTTCACCAGGTACACATAGGGCAGCATCATGGCAAAGAAGGCACATATTACTGAAATCACCATGCTGTTCCACAGGATCAGGGCGATCATGCCGCTGAAAGCGGCCAGGAAAAAGGCCGAAAGAATATAAATGCTGAGAGGAAATTTTACATTGGCCTGTAGCACCAGCTGGTCCAGGTTCTTGATGAAGGTGGAGGACAGCAGGATCCTGTTCAGCAGGTCAATGTCGCTGAGCCGCCTGTTTTTGACAATGTCCCCGCCCGGTGTTTCCTTAAAGGTGTATTTGCGCAGCCGTTTCTTTATCTTGGCCCGGCGGGTGGCCTTGAGGTTGCGGTATGAATACAGGCTCAGCTCGATTATGACCAGTACCACAATGAATATGATGGCACTGATGATCATAAAATCCATAAATCAGACCCTCCTTGTCCTGCTATACCTCAAATCGAAACGACTGGTCAAAAGCGTTCTGTTTGAGTTCAATGCCGGCAACTTTAAACCGGTCGATGAATTTGGGACGGATCCCGTTGAATTTAAAGATCCCTTTGACATTGCCTTCGGCATCCACCCGGGTCTGCTGAAAGGAAAAGATCTCCTGCATGGTGATGGTGTTGCCTTCCATGCCGGTTATCTCCTGGAGGCTCACCAGCTTGCGCTTTCCGTCCACCATTCTGGACACCTGGATCACGATATTGATGGCTGAGGAGATGAATTTTCTGATAAACTCCGTGGGAATATCGAAATTGGCCATGGCCACCATGGTTTCCAGCCGCATGAGTGCATCCCTCGGGGTGTTGGCATGCACGGTGGTCAAAGACCCTTCATGGCCGGTGTTCATGGCCTGGAGCATGTCAAAGGATTCCGCTCCCCGCACCTCGCCCAGGATGATGCGGTCCGGCCGCATCCGCAGGCTGTTTCTCACCAGATCCCGCTGGAGCACCTCGCCTTTGCCCTCGATATTGGGGGGCCGGGTTTCCATGCGCACGATGTGTTCCTGCTTGAGCTGCAGTTCTGCAGCATCTTCAATGGTGATGATCCGTTCATTTTCCGGGATGAACCGGGACAGAACATTGAGCAGCGTGGTCTTTCCGGAGCCGGTTCCTCCCGAGATCAGGATGTTCAGCTTGGCTTTCACCAGGCTCTGGAGAATGTCCTTGAACTCCGGCACCAGGGTCTCGTTTTTCACCAGGTCGTCCAGTTCCAAAGGCACCACGGCAAACCGCCGGATGGACAGCAAGGGCCCGTCCAGGGCCAGGGGCGGGATCACCACATTCACGCGGGAACCATCCATGAGCCGGGCATCCACCATGGGATTGGACTCATCGATACGCCGCCCCACCGAGGAAACAATGCGGTCGATGATCTTCATCAGGTGGTTGTCATCCTGGAACCTGGCATCGGTCTGTTCCAGCTTGCCGAACCGCTCCACATAGATATGCTTGTAGGAGTTGACCAGGATATCGGAGATGGTGGGGTCTTTTAAAAACGGTTCCAACGGCCCCAATCCCAGAATTTCATCAATGATTTCCGATACGATCTTTTCCCGTTCGGAAAAATTGAGGGGCATGTTCTCGGATTCCTTGTGCAGGATCCGTTCGGTCACCTGCTTGATCTGGGTGATCAGGGTCTCTTTGTCCATTGTTTCAATAATGGACAGGTCCAGAATATCCAGGAGCCGCTCGTGGATCTTTGCCTTGAACTCGAAATACTCGTCAGGCACATATTTTCTCGACACCCCGGGCACTGCTGCATCAGGTACAGGAATATTAGCCATTTAGAAAAACCATCCTTTTTTTTCTTTTTTATCGGGCAGAAGTGTTTCTGCATACTCTTCAAAGCATTTGACAATTTTTGATTTGGGGGCGGTCTCAAACAGGGGTGTGCCTGAGTTGATGGCCGACATGGTGGTGGTATAGTCATTGGGGATGATCCAGGAAATTTCCTGCCCCAGGCCCTCTTCCGCGGTTTCCAGGTTTACCAGCCCCTTTTTGATATACCGGTTCAAAATCATGTGCAGGTGGGACTGATCCGTATACCCATACTGCAAAAGGGATTTGATCAGCCGGCCGGCATTGGACAAGCACGGCAGGGTCTGGATGGTGACAATCTCCACCACAGTGGACAGCTGGATAATCTTGAGTGCGGTTTCATTGACAGACTGCCCCAGGTCGATGACAATGAAATCATATTTTCTTTTCATCAGGCTCAGCAGTGTTTCCATGATGGGCGGTGTGGGCATGGGGTGGTTGTCCAGGTACCTGGGGGAGGGCAGCACATGCAGGCCGGTGGTGTTTTTGGACAGGATGTTGGACAGGAAAAATTCATCCAGCCGCTCGATATTCTTGGTAATATCCCCCCAGTGGTGCTTGGGTGATATATCCAGGAACATGGGGATGTCACCGAACACCATGTTCATGTCCATGAGGGCCACTGTAGGTTTCCCCGGTTTCCTGGTGAGAATATCCGCCAGGTTCACTGCAATGGTGGTGGTGCCCACTCCGCCTTTGCTGCCGATCATGCTGATGATCTGACCCAGGTGGCCGGATGTTTTCTGGTGCTTTTTTTTCTGCCTCTCCTTGAACCGGTGCAATGCGTCAGCCACCGTTTTTTCCTGCAGCGGCACCGGCAGAAACTCCTTGACCCCGATGCGCAGGGCCTGGATCAGCACCTGGGGATCAGTGGTTTCCGACAGGATAAACACCTCGGTCCGGTCAGCGGTTTCCAGAAATGTCTGGATATGCTCCAGATCCTCTTCCCACGCCTGTGACAGTTCATAAATGAGCAGGTTTGGCACCGCACTGTCCGACCCCGGGATCACCCTGAATCCATCCACGCTTTTCATGTCTTTGACAAACGTGTCAGCAAGTTCCGGTGTTTTTACTGCCAGTTTAACAAGGGCTGTTTTTGCTGCCATTTGTTCTCCGTAAGGAATTTGCGTATATACTATACTTATTGGACCAGATTAGGAATGGAACCCATGATGTTTCCATATACTTTGTTTCCTCCGCCTCCACGACCCTCTTTTATTTTTAGAGTACAGTCAATTTCAACATCGATTGAGTTGGTAAGTGGTTGCGGTTCTGATG
>JAABRW010000121.1 GCA_011390695.1 Desulfotignum sp. | reverse complement strand
TGAAACGTTGGGCTGCCTGGTCATCGGATGCGGCATCAATGCCGATGGTCCGGGCCAGGGCCGCCATTTTCCGGGTGCAGGCCGGCAGATTGTAGTCCAGGACATGGGGAAGAAACATGGCATTGGCCACCCCGTGGGGAATGTCATACAAAGCACCGATGGACTCGGAGATGCAGTGCACCGCCGTGACATCGGCATTGCCGAATGCCAGGCCGGCCACCATGGAACCGTACATGAGATTTTCTCTGTGCCGTGCATTGGCCCGGATATCGGCAAAGGCCTTTTCAATGGATCCCAGAATCAGCCCTACCGCCTTTACTGCATGGGTATCGGTGATCAGGCTGGCAGGCTTTGCCAGATAGGCTTCCACAGCATGGGTCAGCGCATCCATGCCGGTGGATGCTATCATGGGCTTCGGCAGTGTAAGGATAAGATCCGGATCCACAATGGATACCGCCGGATACAGCTTCGGGCCCTTGATGCTCATCTTGAATTTACGTTCCACATCGGTGATCACCGATACCCAGGTGACCTCTGATCCAGTACCGCAGGTGGTGGGAATGGCCATGAACGGCAGGGGATCCACTGCATATTTTTCTTTGCCTTCATAATCCTGGATATTTCCCGGGTTGGTGGCCAGCAGGGCCAGGGCTTTTCCCGCATCAAGCGGACTGCCGCCTCCCAGGCCGATCACAAGATCCGGCTTGTGCCGCCGCAGTTCAGCAGCGATTTTGTTGATGGTATCGGATTTGGGGTTTGCTTCGATGCTGTCATATACCGGAATCTTTCCCAGCCGGTCCAGCACCGGCTCCAGAAGCCCGGCTTCAGCAACCCCTTTGTCTGTCACCAGGACCGGATTTTTTGCTTCTAAAACCGTTGACACCTGCTGAATTTCCCCGGGTCCGAAGTACAGCCGTGCCGGCATGTGATACTGCATGGTATCCTCCCTGAATCAAACACACAGGCAAAACAAAGACGGGCTTGTATCTTTGTTTTGCCTGTGCTGTTCTGTATTTTGTTTATCTTTATCTTTTGTCTGTTTGTCTGACTGTCCCGGTCTTTCTAAGCAAGATGTTCTGCCACCAGTTCGGCGATATCTCTGGTTTTTACCTGCTCATCCTTGTCCAGTTCCTTCATGCCGTCTTCGATCATAGTGAGGCAGAAAGGACACCCCACTGCCACGGTTTCGGCTTTTTCATCCACAATTTCTCTGGACCGCTCCACATTGATGCGGGTGCCGATGGTTTCCTCCATCCACATACGGCCTCCGCCGGCACCGCAGCAGAAACTTTCCGTACCGTGGCGGGGCAGCTCGGACAGGCCCTGGTTGGACATCCCGGCCAGAATGGATCTGGGGGCATCATAAATACCATTGTACCGGCCCAGGTAGCAGGGGTCATGGTAGGTGAGCACACCGCTCAGAGACTTTTTCACCCTGATTTTGCCGTCCGCAATCAGCTGGTTTATGAAATCGGTGTGGTGGATCACCTCATAGTGGCCCCCCATCTGGGGATAGTCATGCTTCAGGGTATTCAGGCAGTGGGGGCAGGCGGCAATGATCTTTTTTACTTTGTAATTGTTCAATGTTTCAATATTTTCTGTGGCCATCATCTGGTACATCATCTCGTTGCCGGCCCGGCGGGCAAAATCACCGGTACATTTTTCCTCGGTACCGAGGATGGCAAAATCCACCCCGGCTGCCTTGAGAATTTTCACGACAGCCTTGGAAACCTTCTGGGTTCTGTCATCAAAGGATCCGGCACACCCCACCCAGAGCAGATACTCCACATCGGGGGCATCGGCCATAAGCTTGACATCCAGTCCCTCGGCCCATTCAGCCCGTTTGTCATATCCGATACCCCAGGGATTACCGTTCCGTTCCAGGCCCTTGAAGGCGGTATTGAGTTCTTCGGGATATTCTCCCTGCATCAGTGTCTGGCCCTGGCGCATGGCAATAATCCGGGGCACCTGTTCAATAGTCACCGGACACACCTGTTCACAGGCCCGGCATGTGGTGCAGGCCCACAGGGTGTCCAAAGCAATGACATCTCCCACCAGGGCTTTATCGCTCTTGAACACCGCCATTTTTTCCTTGGTTCTGGCATCGGCTTCTTCATCGCCCGTCAGGGTTGTGGCCAGTTTGGCCCGAAGGATCAGGTTGTCGGCATTGGCATACATCTCCGCCTTGAGGGTATCGTTGAAATCATGCAGGTTCAGGGGCTTGTCCGTGACATAGGTGGGACACACCTCCTTGCACCGGCCGCATTCCGTGCAGGTATACAGGTCCAGCCCCTGTTTCCAGTTGAGCTGATGCAGGTGGTTGACACCCAGGGTTTCATCTTCCCATACTGATTCATCTTCAAGGTCCAGGAGTTTGATCTTTTCATGGGGGTAGTCCAGGCTTTTGAAAAATACATTGGGCAGGGAGGTGATGACATGAAAATGCTTGCCAAAGGGCAGAATGTTCAAAAAGGTCAGCTGGGTAATGATATGCACCCAGAACATCAGCACCATGACCCGTTCCAGACCCACAGCGGAAAACCCTGATATAATATTGCCTGCAGCCACCGTCACCGGTGTCCAGACAAATTCCTGACCGAATGTGGGATTATTGAAATAATGCAGATCCCCTGGATTGCCGTAGGTGGTGACAAGCATGAACCGGGCCCCGTCATACAAAAGATCCGATACCATCAACACCCCGATCAGGCCCAGTACCAGATAGGCTTCCCAGGTGTTGTGAAGCCGGGACGGTTTGACCACCAGCCTTCTATAAAAGGCATAGATCACCATGATGAGAACAATGCCTTCCGTTACATCTTTCAATGCCAGGTAAAGATACCCCAGAAAGGAGGATTCTCCCAGCAGCGGCAGCTGGAATCCATGGACATAGCCTTCACCGTACAGGGTAATGGAACGGATGAGAAGGATACAAAATCCCCAGAAAATGAAGGCATGCATGATACCGGAGGCCCGTTCTTTTTTCCGTCCCACCAGGCGTTTCTGCCCCAGGGCGATGGTCACCAGATTTTTCAGGCGGTCTTTTATCCGGTTGAACCGGTCAGCCGGCTCCAGGGCCATCAACAAAAGGATTCTCTGATACATGGTCCTGGCAAAAATACCCAGGCCCACCACAAGCAGTACTGTCATCAACAGGGGACTCATAACTACCTCATGCACAAATTTTGGGTTTGGGGCGCTCAGGCCCGTATTTTTTTAATTTCTTCCTTGAGCAATGGTACCACATCAAACAGGTTCCCGACAATCCCAAAATCCGCCACATTAAAAATTGGTGCTTCCGGATCCTTGTTCACCGCCAGAATCACCTTGGCGCCGTTCATGCCTGCCAGATGCTGGATGGCGCCGGAAATGCCCACAGCAATATACAAAGAGGGGGCCACGATTTTTCCTGTCTGGCCCACCTGCTTGTTGTGGGCCATCAACCCGGCATCCACCATGGCCCGGGAGGAACCGAATCCGGCTGCCAGGTCATCAGCCAGTTCTTTTACCAGATCCACACCAGCCTGGTCTTTGGCACCCCTCCCAACGGACACCACAATATCCGCATCTGCCAGATCGATCTCACCGGAGGCATCGGAGATCAGCTCTTTGACCACGGCAGCCGTGTCTTTTTCAGGGGTATCCAGGGTGACCACGTTTTCGGTGCCGGACACTTCCGGGTCCGCCTCAAAGGCCCCGGCCCGCACGACCGCAACCAGTTTTGGCATGTTGATTTTCACCTTCTGGAGCACCTTGTTGGCAATGGCCGGCCGCACGAGCTGCACAGCATCCCCGTCAATGGTCACATCAATAATTTCCGTGGCGCAGGCTGCTTCCAGCTGCACTGCCACCCTGGGGGCGGCTGCCTTGCCGGTTTCGGAAAACCCGAACCAGACCATGTCTGCATTAAACGCTTTGGCCGCTTCCACCACAGCCGCAGCAAAAGGGGCTGCGGAAAAAATCTCCAGAGACGGGTCATCGGCGATATACTGGGTATCTGATCCTGCCGCAGCCAGCTGGGGGGCCAGATCTGCCACATTGCTGCCCACGGCCACAGCAGCGGTGGCAGCACCCAGGGCCCGGGCCTTTGACAACAGTTCGGCAGTGCTTCCCTTAAGCACGCCCTGCTTGATATCCGCAACTACAAGTATGTTTGTCATAATCACTATCCTTACAATTTGATATGGGTATGATGTTTGGTATAAGTATTTTTGTCCACGTTGTAAACGGCAGCCATATGGTCAGCGCGCGGGGCTATAAAACCTTTGCCTCATTTACCAGCAGCTGCACCACCTGGGCGGTTATCTCGGCCGGATCACCTTCAAACTTTTGTCCACCCTTGCGTTTTTGTGTGGGCATGAACTCCACAATACCGGATGTGGGTGCGGTGCCCCCGATCTCTTCAACAGAGGTACCAAGGCCGGCCAGGTCCATGACAGTGATTTTCTTTTTCTTGGCCATCATGATGCCCCGCATGGCCGGCAGCCGGGGTTCATTGATGCTGTCACTCACCGTTATCACGGCAGGCAGGGTCACATCGACGATTTCCGTGCCTGCATCCCCCAGCCGGGACACCTGGATGTGGGTATCATCGGTCACTTTGATCTCGATCACATTGCTGACACAGGGAATGCCCAAAAACTCACCCAGCATGATGCCGGCCTGGCCTGCGTCCGTGTCCTGGGCCTGTTTGCCGGCGATCACCAGGTCATAATCCCCTGCCTCATACACTTTTTGCAAGACCTTTGCAAAGGTGGGGGAATCGGCTTTTGCAAGGGCTGGATCATCGATGTGAATCGCATTGTCAATGCCCATGGCATAGCATTTGCGGA
>JAABRW010000120.1 GCA_011390695.1 Desulfotignum sp. | reverse complement strand
GTAACATAGAGCAGAAACTGCATGAGAATGAATTTTTACAGGACGATTGACTTTACAAAGCTGACGAACAGGAGGAATAGGGAGATTTCAGGATCGCTCTTTGACCCGATTTATTAAGTTGTCTTCTTTCCGTTTTCCAGGGATTTTTTGCCTAACAGCCCAGGGGAGATCAGGAGGGAAACATCCAGGATTTTTCAAGGGGTGCCGGTCTGTTTTACTTCATGGACTTTGTGAATCAGGGCAGGCAGGACATGAGAAGTTTCAAGGTCGAAATGGTCAGGATAAAGCTCCGCACCTTCGGTTACACACAACCGATTTCTGAGAAAAAATGCGTTGTTTTGTTATACAAAGCGGTCAGGAAAAAATCAACTATCTAAATATGGATTGTTGAACGATTGCAAGAACCTGTATCCATATGAGGCTGTTTAGTAATGCCGGAGCAGCATAATATCTGTTAATCCTTGATATGGCTGCCAAGGGTATCTGGAAAAAATTACCACAATAATAGGAAAAAAAATATCATTTATGGGTAGTTATTTTCACACAGATGCTGCTTTCAAAAAAATGGGTGGGGGCGACAACCTGTTCCGTTCACCTGCATTGCGGTTCAAACAATCACTTGAGACAGGGCTTTCCTTATTTGTCTCTTTTTTATGTAATAAATTACTCAAAAATCGCTTTTTTTCTCTTTGCATTTTAACGAAATATAGCTCATCCCGGAAAGATCAATATCTGCAATGGATATGGCTGCCGGGGCTTGAACGGCATTGCATTTTTTAACGCAAGCGCGAAAAATATGGAACAAAATTTGCTTGTTTTTTCATAAGAACGATGAAAAAACGATTTTTTTTGTCAGCCAACGTTTACAAAAAGGAAAGGAAAAACATGAAAAAATTTTTATTGTCAGCCATCATTGTCATGTCCCTGATTCTGCCCAGCCTGTCCTTTGGATACAGCAAGATTGTGTCTTTCGGCGACAGCCTGTCAGATACGGGCAACCTTTTAGCTGCCACAGGGTCACAACCGGATTATCCAGCCTTTGTTCCGGGACGGTTTTCCAACGGCCCTGTGTGGGTGGAATTTCTTGCCAATAATCTTGGTGCAGGCCTGGAAAATTATGCCTGGGGCGGTGCCACCACAGCAGGAAGTTCCGGTGGGATACCTGGTCTTGATTTACAGGTGGGATCTTTCCTGGGATCAGGGCCATCCTTTGGAAGCGATACCCTGTTCACGGTATGGGCCGGGCCCAATGATTTTTTCCAGGGCGCCACCGACCCGGTACCGTCTGTCGACAATATCATCACGGCTGTGCAGGCTCTTGAGGACGCCGGTGCAAAACACATCCTTGTGCCCAACATGCCGGATCTGGGAATCACACCTGGCGCTCTTTCTCTTTCTTTAGCAGAGCAGGCCGGTCTGACAGGCTTGACCGGCTTGTTCAATTCATACCTGCATGACGAATTAACAGCGCTTATGGGCGAAGGATTCGGGGCTGTTTTGTATGAGATGGATGTCCAGAGGATTCTGAATAGTATCATTGCCAGCAGCACGTTTGATAACAATACCCAGGGGGCCTATCCCACGCTGGGACTGACTGCATGGGCTGCTGCGGGCGATTATCTGTTCTGGGATGATGTCCATCCCACCACTGCTGCCCACAAACTCGTGGCCGATTATGCTGCACTGGCGGTACCTGAAAATGCATCAGTACCGGTGCCGGGAGCTGTCTGGCTGCTGGGGTCCGGCCTGATTTTCATGGCGGGAATCCGGCGCAAACGCAAATAGTATCCTACGATAACAAACCAGCAACGGACGGAAAAAATGTAGTTTGTCCAGCCGTTGCTGGTTTTGTTGTTTAAAATTTTTGCTTATAGCCGGCATACACAGGCAAGGTCCTGCCACATGGGTCTTTGGCAGGGTGCGCGTTTTGCCATGTTGGCAGCAGATTCAGGTGCTGCTTACGCGATCAGGCCCTTGCTTACCATTACCAATACATCTATGAATTTTCCGTCACTCCGGGCAAATTTATTGGCAGGCCACCATACCGAATTCTTCTGCCAGCCGTCTTAAATCCGTGCTTTCGAGACCTGCAGCCACTGAAACATCTCTGCCGTCAATATCTTCGTCAGGTTCATAGTCATACAGTACCTGTGTATAAATTTTTATGGTTTTCAGCGACGAACTGATCCGAGTAAGACCCGATGTCACACTTACTTGAACATAGTATGGTTCTATCCGCTGGTCCGGAGGGATAAATTCGACTTCCGGTCCCGATCCTACGACATTACCACCATCTGAAGCATTCCAGTAGTAAGAAAGCCCTCCGCCACAAGGGTTACTGGTCTCAATCCTTATATTTGAAGTGCAGGGAGGTGGGATATACACCGTATGAAAAATCTTATCTATGGTCGGTGAAATCATGGGAAATTCAATATCGTCAATATACCATCCGGGTCCGACATGCCCATTACTGTCGGCCGTGTGATAAAAAGCGATCCGTATCCATTTGTCAACATAATCTGACAAAAAGGCATAACCCTGATGCCAGGCACTTAATGATCCACTGATTGTTGAAGGAATAGTCTGGGCATTTTCCCAGGCGGACCATTCACCTGTTTCCTCATTCAAGGTAGACACCTGAACCATACCTGAATCACCGGATGAATAGGACCACCAGTGCCAGAAACTCATTACAGGAGAGAAACCTCCGCATCCTTGTGGAATTCTAACTGTGGGACTGATAAGCCGGGAATCTGTATAATCATAATAGTTCCCATTTAACACGGTACCGGCACATTGACTTCCTTGGTGAGCACTGTCCGGGCCTTGCATTGGTATTCCTGTTTCCCATACACCGTTATCTGCATACCAGCCTGACCAGCCCGATTCAAAATGCCCTGTAAATTCTGGTAAAATTTTCACTATCTCAATATCATCAATGTACCAGCCATAATGGGTATGTCCATTGCTGTCAGCTGTGTGGAAAAATGAAAAACGAACCTTTTTACCGGCATATGCACTGATATCTATGCTTTTTAATGTCCAGAGTTCTGAATAATGAAAACCTACCTGATTGCTGATATTTTCCCAGTCTGACCAACCATCCACTTCGTCATAAAGGGATATTTGTACTTGGCCATGGTCACCAGAAGCATATGAAAACCATTGAAAAAACTGAAAGTGCAATTCTTCCTCTCCGCTAATTTCCTCAAGCGCTACGGTGGGACTAATAAGCCGGGAATCTGTATAATCATAATAGCTCCCATTTAACACTGTGCCGGCACATTGACTTCCTTGGTGAGCACTGTCCGGGCCTTGCATTGGTATTCCTGTTTCCCATACACCGTTATCTGCATACCAGCCTGACCAGCCCGATTCAAAATGCCCTGTAAATTCTGGTAAAATTTTCACTATCTCAATATCATCAATGTACCAGCCATAATGGGTATATCCATTGCTGTCAGCTGTGTGGAAAAATGAAAAACGAACTTTTTTACCGGCATATGCACTGATATCTATGCTTTTTAATGTCCAGAGTTCTGAATAATGAAAACCTACCTGATTGCTGATATTTTCCCAGTCTGACCAACCATCTACTTCGTCATAAAGGGATATTTGTACTTGGCCATGGTCACCAGAAGCATATGAAAACCATTGAAAAAACTGAAAGTGCAATTCTTCCTCTCCGCTAATTTCAGGAAGCTGCAGACCGGGAAGAAACGGCAATGGATAAATGATGCGGCTGGCAATATTATTTGGATAAGAACCACTCAGGACAGTTCCCGTACAATAATTCCCCCCATGGGCAATGACCGGGCCGGAAGACGGTACCCCCACCTCCCAGACACCGTTATCGGAATACCAACCTGTTCCACCAGTTTCAAAATTTTCCTGAAATACTGAAATATCCAGAGCAAAAACTGAATTTGCTCCCAGATACAGGCCCCAGAACACTATTACAATACAATGCAACCAAGAGAGTCTCTTTTTCATTTTTTCCTCCTGATAAAATAGAACGACGTTTTTTTGATCACAGGCAACTACACCTTTGGACCACAATGTAAAGATTTCGTAAATACACTTTTTGATACTTATTGATCTGTCGTTGAAAAGAAAAGTCAGGAGGAAAAGAGCGCAACCAAAATTTAAAACAATTATTCAAATCAAAAATAATAAATAATTGGCAGATCTTTGGTTTGTATATCGAATTTACTTGAAAAATTCAATTATTTTTTTTCATTTCAGATAATGCACACAACCCAGCCGTTAGGAAAATGATTAAATCCTTCATAATCCCGCTGAATCCCATTAATGCCATTGCCTGACAGGCTGTCTCAAAAAGGCACAAGATTGGAAAAGCGGCCCATACCGAATCTGGAAATACCGCAAGATAAAAAATCATCAATCCTGTAACTTTTTTCATATCGGCACATATCCAGGGTAAATCTGCACTACAAAAATGTTGCGCTTCCAAAAATTTCACAAAACTGGTCAAATAGTTAGATTTTATCTGTTATCACAGCTGCCAGGGACAAATTTTCCCTGATCGTTCATGTTTGAAAATGCTTTCTGCACTTGACCGTAAAAAGCTGAGTCTGATTTTTCCAATTGACTTTTTTTAAAGACTGTAATAACAAAAAATAAAGGCGTTTTTTGTTATTCGGTCACATCCTGATCCGGTAAGCAGAAAGCTGAACTGTTTTTTTCAATCCAAGCCGATTTCTCGATATCTCCTGCATCAGGCCTGAGGTGAATCTGTTTTATTGTATACAGTCGAATACATCACAGATTGTTTTAACCAACAAGGGAGGTATACCATGTCACATTTCAGACAGACCATCTG
>JAABRW010000119.1 GCA_011390695.1 Desulfotignum sp. | reverse complement strand
ATATGATGGAAACCCGGCGCCGGTCCCTGCTGGTGGATCTGTTCATCACCGGTACCAATGCCCTGACTGAAGCCGGCCAGCTGGTGAATCTGGACATGATCGGCAACCGGGTGGGGGCCATGATGTGGGGACCTGTGCATGTGCTGCTTATCATCGGCAGAAACAAGCTGTGCCAGGATATGGAAGATGCCATGTTCCGGATAAAAAATTATGCCGCCCCCGTGAACACCATGAATCTGGATAAGAAAACCCCGTGTGCCGCCACCGGCATCTGCCAGGAATGTGCCAGCCCGGACCGGATCTGCAACTACTGGACAATCATAGAAAAATCATTTGTCAAAAAACGGATCAAGATTATTCTGGTCAATGAAGATCTGGGGTTTTAAATCATGCAGACCATTGCAGTTTTTCAGCAGAACGGATCCGGAAATACAAAGATTGCGGGTATCAACCAGTTCGGGGACCAGCAGTTCCGTATACAGATTTATGACATTGCACCAAATCTGCCCCAGGTTCTGGATGACACCTCCCCATACCTGCCGGATGTCATTCATGCGGACCTGGTTCTGGATTATCTCAAACACCATGACCTGTCTGAAGATGTAAGCCTGCTGTGTGAAAAACTGGGGATTCCCCTGGTGGCTTCAGGCAAGAAAATTCAATGCGGCAATGCCATCTGTCCGCCCACCTGCTGCACACTGGCAGACCACCCAGCCCTCGGGGATTACGGAAAAATATTCGGTGCCCCGAAAATTGCGGTGGATATTGCCGATGACCGCATTGCGGAAATCCGCGTATTGCGTGGTGCGCCCTGCGGCGCCACCTGGCTGGCAGCAAAAAAAGTAACAGGACTGCCCCTGAAAGAGGCCATGACCCGGTTCGGCCTGGAGGTGCAGTTTTTCTGTTCCGCCAACCCGGCCGGATGGGATCCGCTTTACGGCAAGAGCCCTGTGCATGTGGCAGCAGACATCCACGCCGCTGCATTGAAAACCTGCCTGAAAAAGCAGCAGGCAGCGCACCATTAATACCGTATTTCAAAGGTGCTGAAATCAGGTGCAGACGGCAGGTCTTCCGTGACAACCTGGTCCACCCGGGAGGCTGGGGCGCCTGTGTGACACCATTTTTCCATCCGGGCTACCTGGTCGGGTGTTCCCTGGAATACGGCTTCCACAGATCCGTCCGATCTGTTTTTGACATACCCGGTGACCCCGATTTTCTGTGCGGCTTTGCGGGTTTCCATGCGGAAGAACACCCCCTGGACTTTCCCGGAAATCAACACTTTTTTACATTGGGTCTGTGACATTTTTCCTCCTTTTGCCAAGGGTTTTGCAGTCAACTGCCGTAAAACAGCCGGCGCCACCATGTCCCGGCCGTATTTTTCAAAAATGCTGTCCACAGCCCGGTCCACAGATTCCCACTGCTTTTTTGTTTTGTGGTCCGGTGGCTGAATAAGTTCCATCTGGACCGGTGCATCTGCGGATTGCAGATGGGAAACACCCACCCCTATCAGCCGGATTTTTTTTTTAAGGGACACCTGCGAGAACAGGGACAATGCATGGTGAAAGATTGCCTCACCAGAACAGATGCGGTCATGGATTTTCCGGCTTTTCGTGGTCTGGGTGAAATCGGAAAATTTGATTTTGATGGAAACACTGCTGCAGACCAGGTTTTTTTTTCTCAGATCCCTGCCCACCCGCCTGGAACGGGCCAGCAGAACTTCTCTGGCTGCCTGAAAGTCGGAAATATCAGACGGCAGGGTGGTCTCACTGGAAATGGATTTGCGCAGGGCCCCTGTCTGTACACAGGTGTCATCGATACCGTGGGAAAGCGCACACAGCCGAAGCCCGAATTTCCCCAGTTTTCTGGATAAAAACTGTGCATCGAACCGCTGGACATCTCCCAGGGTGCGGATGTTCAAAATACCCAGCTGTTTCATGGCATGGGTACCAACGCCGGATATTTTTTCAATGGGCAGATCTTTTAATATACCGGGCATCTGCTCTCTGGAAATATGGGTTATTCCATCGGGTTTGTTCATATCCGAGGCAATTTTGGCCAGAAATTTTTTGGGGGCAATGCCAATGGAACAGGTCAGTGACAACCCGGTCAAGATTGCCTGCTTGATTTTCATGGCAATGGTCCGGGGAGGTCCGAACAGGGTTTCGCATCCTGTGACGTCTGCATAGGCCTCATCAATGGATACCGGTTCCACCAATGGGGAAAACCGGGATATGATGGCCATGATTTTTTTGGATTCTTTTGCATATTTTTCCATATTTCCGGGCACCACCATGAGATGACTGCAGCGCTGCCGGGCCTGGAATAACGGCATGGCCGAATGGATGCCGAATTGCCTTGCTTCATAGCTTGCCGTGGAAACCACCGCACGGGGGGAGTTGCCGCATACCACCACAGGCTTGTTTTTCAAGGCGGGATTGTCCCGTTGTTCCACAGAAGCAAAAAATGCATCCATATCAATATGCAGTATCATGGGTCCTGCGTCTCAACCGTTTTTTCTGCAGTTCCAGTACATATTTGTGAAGCATCTCGTATTGTTCAATGGTGCAGTTTTCAAATATGCAGTGACAGATGCGGTCCCGGCTGATAAAAAGGATGCGTGCCCGGGCGGAAAAAAAGGTGCTTCCCCGGTAATTGGGAATATCCAGATCCATCTGGATATGATCTGCATCATATTGCGAGAATCCCTGGTCTGTAAAGGCCATGCCCCGGGCACTGATATCCACAACCGTAACAGTTCTGCCCAGAAACTGGAGGGTTATGCACTCCTGGCCGCTGAAAACATAGCGAAAGGCTTCCCGCTGGTTCAAAGGATCCGGGGGATCCAGGATATCTGTTGCGGGAACAGGCTCAGATTTCGGTTTGGGTTTTTTCCAGAACAAATTCAACCCTCCTGTTTGCCGCCCTGTTGGCATCGGTTGTGTTGGGCTCCAGGGGCATGATATCTCCGTAACCGGTGGCAGTGAGCCGCTGGGGCCGGATACCTTTGGATACCAGATATTTCAAGACGGTTGTGGCCCGGATGGCGGACAGTTCCCAGTTGGATGGAAATGCCTGTGTGGATATGGGAACATTGTCTGTGTGTCCCTTGATGTTGATGGTAAAATCCGGATAGTCCTCAAAAACAGTAATCATACGGTCAAAAAGGGGCAGGGCACCGGGCTTGAGCACGGCTGATCCGGAAGCGAACAACACCTCTCCCGACACCCGGAGCATGATTTTTTCCCCAAAGGCATAGGTGTCCAGATGGCCGGCCTGGTCAACAGTGTTGATCAGGTGGTTCATCTCCTTGAAAAGAGATTTTTTGCGCAGGGTAAGTCCTGTGATATCTTCAATGCTGATTTTCTGGTCCGAAACCCTGGATAATTCCAGTAATGCCATGATATCTTCAGGATCTTTGTCCTGCTGGAGCTCATTTTTTACCGTTTCCATGGCAGCTTCAACTTTGTGCTTCTCAAAGGAGGAAAGGGTGTAGAGCAGGATAAAAAATACCAGCAGCAGGGTCATCATATCGGCATAGGTAACCAGCCAGTTGGCCTCGTCATCATCGGTGATGAAATTATTATGGTACTGGGTGTCTCTCATGCTTTTTTGTTCATTTTTTCCAGGGGTTTGCGCAGCCTGGTGGATATGAAGCTGGACAGTTTTTCATAAATGATAATCGGATTGTTGTTGTTTATTATGGAAATGGCACCTTCCCGCATGATTTCCAGGTTGATGATTTCAATGACGGTTCTGGACCGGAGCTTGCCTGCAATGGGTAAAAAAAACAGGGTGGACAGCAAAGATCCGTAAAAAGTGGTCAAAAGAGCGGTGGCCATGGCAGGTCCGATATTGGATGGATCCTGGAGCCGGCTCAGCATCTGAACCAGGCCGATAAGGGTTCCCAGCATTCCGAATGCCGGGGCATAAATGCCCATTTTGCGGAACACATCCTGGACAATGAAATGGCGCATCTGCAATGATTGTATTTCCGTGGTCAATGCCGCCCGTATGACATCTTCAGAAGATCCGTCCGCCAGCAGGCCGCAGGCTTTTTTCAAAAACGTGGAGCTGGTTTTGATTCTGCCCAGATGCATCAGTCCCTGGCGGCGGCTCATATGACTGAGCTGAATCATGGTGGCCACGGCATCATTGGGATCTTCCTTGTCCTTGGAGAACACAAAATAGGCTGCCTTGAATGCAGCAACGACATCTCTGAACTGAAAGGTGATAAGGGTGGTGGCAATGGTACCGCCGAAAACAATCATCAATCCGGGGATATTGACAAAATTGTGCAGTTCTCCCCCCAGAAAAATGGCGGTAATGATCAGAGATAAACCTGAAATGATACCGATGAATGATGCGATGTCCATAAAGCGTCTGTTCCCTTGGTTTTGCGGGTATGGGTTACCCAAAAATATGTTTTTCTAAAATAGGACGGTAAGGCCCCGTGTGTCAAGTCAAAGCTCATGGGTCTGGATATTTGCTATAAGGTTCCCATTTTTAGTCCCTGGATATGCCTTGTGCCTATTCCGACGGTGTCGGAGACCGATTATTCTGGCGGTCCGGCAGGAAAAAAAGAAATGTGGTGAGGTTTCGCCAGCCGATTGTATTTTTCACAGACCACTGCGACACTGACGGGGGCCGTTCACAGGCCCATCAGAGATTTTCAGAAAAACCTCTGCAAATTCAATCCTTGGTTGTCTGGTATTATGGGTAAATGGAGAGAGGTGGGGGGAAGGAAGGTTAGAATACTTTATTCCAGCTGAGCACCATATTTTATTAAGATGTCTTCCCGGGTGATTTTTTCTTCCACGCCGGTTGGCCGAAGAACATTCCGGCCACAAAGAATAAACACTTC
>JAABRW010000118.1 GCA_011390695.1 Desulfotignum sp. | reverse complement strand
TATGTATAAATGCCGTTAAAAATCTTTGATTAAGGCAGCAATGATCATAAATTCGAAAATTCTCGTTGTAGATGATGAACCGCGATTCTGCCAGAGCATGAAAACTCTGTTATCCTCCCAGGATTATGAAGTAAAGACATGTAGCAATGGCAGTGATGCCCTGCAGTTTTTAATAGAGGAAACATTTGATCTTGTTCTGCTGGACATATTCATGGAGGATATGGATGGTTTTCAGGTCATTGAAAATAAAATCAACAGGAAAATTGATACCCCGGTTATCATCATAACCGGCAACTCATCAACAGACACTGCCGTTAAAGCCCTGCGGATGGGGGCCATCGATTATTTGAAAAAACCCTTTGAAACCCGGGAAATGTTTTCATCCGTAAAAAACATTCTCAACATGAGGGCATTGGAAAAAAAGCGCAAAGATGCGGAATCAGCGTCTGCCCAGCGCCGTAAGCTTGAGAGCTTAGGCCGTATGGCTGGATCCATTGCCCACCATTTCAACAACCAGCTCAGTGCGGTGATGGGTAATCTGGAAATTGCCCTGGATGATCTGCCCGTTGATGCCGGGTACCGGAGAAATCTTTTTCAGGCCATGATGGCCGCCCATAAAGCAACATCAGTGAGCAGACAGATGCTCCTGTATCTTGGCCATACACCCGGCAGATTCATGCCCACAGATCTTTCTGAGTCCTGCCGGAAAACCCTGGCCCTTTTCCAGACAGAAATCCCCAAGGGCATGAAACTTAGTGTTGATTTTCCCGATTTCGGGCCGGTCATCCATGCCGACCCAATTCAGATACAGCAGGTTCTGACCCATTTGATCACCAATGCCTGGGAGTCCATTTCCGATACCCAGGGCGACATTGCCCTGGGTATCACGGTGGTTTCTCCTGAGAGCATTCCCTCCCGCTGCATCCCCCCTGACTGGCAGCCGCAGAAGATTGCCCATGCCTGCCTGGAGGTATCAGACACTGGCTGCGGGATACCTGCCAGAGATATCGATAAATTGTTTGATCCTTTTTTTACCACAAAATTCATGGGCCGGGGACTTGGACTGTCTGTAGTGATGGGCATTGTCAAAGCCCACAGCGGATGCATCACAGTGGACAGTGAGCCGGTATCAGGCAGTGTCTTTCGGATATATCTGCCAGTGTCCACTAAAAAAAATTCCTTTTAGGAACGAATTGGAGTCCCTTTCAGCACTGCCTAAGAAGGTGGCTGATGAAACCAGGGGTTACTCCTGAAAAATATGGGCCTTTTTGCTGCACAGCCTCTCAAACCCTTCAACGGGAGGAATGATTTTTGGCAAGCCTTTTGGGTTGACAAAAAATATTCGGCTGTTTTAAGATGAGCTAGGGTTGACTGTTCTATCTCTAACAGGTGTTTGGTTTTTCTTTTGCTTCTCCACTGCTGCATTCCCATTGCTTTTTCCTAAGACATCTTGGCCGCTATTAACCTTTTTGATACGATTCCCAGCAATACAGGAGGACAAACATGAACAAGGCCGCCATTTTAGTGTTGCAGGCCCAGCTGCAGGTTCGGGGACTGGATCCCGGCGGCAAAACCGGCCAGATGAATGCAGACACCAGGGCCGCTGTCAGCCGGTTCCTGGAACAGGCCAATCCAGCCACCCGGGTCGACTGGCGGAACTGGCCGGTGCGGCGCAGGGACATCCTGTGCCTCCAGGTACTCTGCCGGGATGCCGGCATCTCTCCCGGCACCCTGGACGGCTTGTGGGGCCCTTTGACCGAGCATGCCTGCGGCCAGCTGGCTTATTTTCAGGTTCATGACACCCTGCCGGACCCCTGGCGGGATCTGTCGCCGGTCCCGCCCAATCCCAACCACTGGCCCCTGGAACGTCCGGATGAACTGGACCGGTTTTACGGCCCTGCCGGTGAAACCAGTCTGGTCATGCTGACCCTGCCCTATCCGCTGCGCCTTTCCTGGGATACAGACACGGTTGTCAAACGTACCCGGTGCCATACCATGGTCAAAGAAAACCTGGAACGTATCCTGTATCAGGTGCATCGGCATTACGGCACAGACGGCATCCGTGACCTGCGGCTGGATTTGTATGGCGGCGGTTTCAATATGCGGGAAAAACGGGGCGGAACCAGCCTTTCCACCCATGCCTGGGGCATTGCCTTTGATTTTGATCCCGGCCGCAACAAGCTGCGGTGGGACCGCAGCCGGGCTGCCTTTGCAGGGCCTGCATATGAACCGTGGTGGGGGTTCTGGGAAGCAGAAGGCTGGGTAAGTCTTGGCCGCAGCAAAAATTATGACTGGATGCATGTCCAGGCGGCACGGGTTTAAACAGGCTGGCAAAAACATATTTCCAGGAAGATGCAATATGGACCCGCACGTGGAAAACCTTCCTCCTGATGAACCTGCCGGGCAGGGAGTCTGGCAGAAAAAACTGCTGCCCCTGATGGCCGCCATGGTCGTCGGACTGACAGCCTTCTTTTTCATTGCCAGTCTGTTTCAGCTGTATTCCATCCATCAGCGCATTCAAAGTTTTCCCACACTGGAAATGGATGCGGCATTCCAGTCCCTTGACATGATCCGGGACGGCCCGGACAGCATGGTCCGGTTTGATGCCGTCCGCTGGAAAACCCTGGTGATGCTGGAAAAGCATGCGGTCCAGCAGCGGTATCACCAGGCCAATGTATTGTTGATGGCACGGATCTGGATCAGTTACCTGGGGTTTGTCACCGGCATGACCCTGTCCCTGGTGGGAGCGGTGTTTATCCTGGGAAAGCTGCGGGAGCCCGTATCTACCCTCACTGCCGAGGGCCAGGGATTCAAAGGCCACATCTCCTCCTCCTCCCCCGGGTTGATACTGGTTTTTCTCGGCACGGTCCTGATGGTTGTCACCATCACAACCCACCACAATATTGAAGTGAAAGACGGTCCTTTGTACACGGCAATCCCTTATGTTGGTGATGCGGGCCAGGCACCCCACAAACCTGAGGATGTCATGAATTTAAAGACTGGATTCCGGTCCGGTTCCCAGCAAAAAAATGAGAACCCAGCCGTGGAACCAAAACCTTTAATGCCGGCCAGGGATGATATGACAGAGGAACTCAACGTGTTGAAACAGCGGCTGCATCATGATTGACTGCACCCGCTAACAATAACCAGGAGGTGTGAAATGGGTTTCATATCAATGAAAAACCTAATATCATGGTTATGCTGTCTGATTGGTGCATCTTTTTTCCTGGCTGTGGGGCCTGCCGTGGTCCAGGCCCGGGAAGTTGCGTTTTCCGAGCTGTTGTCCATGTGGCGCACCCAGAAATACCAGGAAGTGCTGCCGCTTCTGGTAAAATATCGTGAGGGTCCCTATGGCAGAAATATCCAGGTGGATTACATGATAGCCACCAGCTGCTGCCGCCTGAATGATTTTGTTGATATCGGCCACCGGTATTTCAACCGTATTCTTTCCAGCTATGAACTGGGGGATGCAGATGTGGAGATGATTCTGCGGGAACGCGATTTCTGCAGTAAAACCCATGATCCTGCTCTAATGGCTTTTTTGAGGGGCCGCCCGCCCTCAGGCAGTGACGTGGGGGTCAGGGGAAAAACTTTTTACTGGCTTGACCGACAGAACGCCCCCCTGGGTACAGACCTGATCCAGGTTGTCCAGGATATTCCGGCAGAAACGTTCAAAGCCAGGTTGTTTCCCCGCAGCGGGGCCAGGGATGCCGTGATCAAAATCCGTTCCGTTGCAGGCAGCGGATTCACCATCCAGGCCTTCAGTCATTTTGTCATTGCCACCGCAAGCGGGCAGACCCCTTCTGAAATTGCGGCCATAGGCAGGCATCTTGAACAGGTAATGGCATTTTTCAACAGCGAATACCAGATGCCCCTCCCGGAATACCTGGTAACCGTGTACATTGTTCCGGGCGTATGGGACCTGCAGAAGCTGGCAGGGCAGATCCATGGACTGAAACTGTCAGACGGCAGCATCGGGTATTCACACCGCGACGATTTAAGTATTTGCGCCGTATCTTCAGGGATCCATGCCGGAACCCTGAAACATGAGCTGTTTCATTTGATGGTGAGGCATGATTTCGGGGATATCCCCCCTTGGCTGGATGAAGGTCTGGCCTCTCTGTATGAAGTCTCAAGGATCGCGGGGACCCGGGTGACAGGGCTGAGAAACTGGCGTGAAGATGTACTCAAACGGTTCTGGGATCAGCGTCCCGGCATTGGCACCATGGTCGGTATGCCCTGGAACGTGTTCAATGCCAAAGATTACGAGTTGAGCCGTCAGGCCGTCAACCATGCAACCGCCCGTTATTTTATCCAGTATCTGCAGGAGGAACAACAGCTTGCCGCGGTCTACAAGGCGTTTCAGGAACAGCCTCTTGACACCGTTACACAACCTCCCGGCGAGAATGCGGTACAGCTTTTGGAACATACCCTGCAAAAGCCGGTCAACCAGATTGATACAGATTTTGCATCATGGTTTAACAGCCTGGGAAAAAAAGCAACATCCACTGATATCCGGGTGCTGCAGAACCGTCTGAATGCGCTGGGATACGATGCCGGCCCGGCAGACGGCATGTTCGGCCCCCGGACCCGAACCGCCCTGAAAACCTTTCAAACAGATCATCAACTTTCCCCTACAGGACGTCTGGATGATCATACCCTGGGGATGTTAAATTCAAAATTGTAATTTTTCTCAAAAAATACATATGTTTTTTTGTTGACAAGCCGGAAAAAGGACTGTACACAGGAACAGCATGAAAATCCAACATTTGGAACCGCATAAATGAAACACACAGCAGCACAGTTTATATTTAGTTTTGGACGCTTCTTCTTTTTTAGGAGCGTTCATCCGGTGTAATGCTTTATTGACAT
>JAABRW010000117.1 GCA_011390695.1 Desulfotignum sp. | reverse complement strand
AGGCCGATACTGTGGAAACCCTGAAGATCGCCATCCAGGCAGCCCGGCTGCGGAACGAACCATTGGACCATATCCTGCTCCACGGTCCCCCGGGCCTGGGCAAGACCACCATCTGCCATATCATTGCCAATGAAATGGGAAAGGAACTCACAGTTACCTCCGGCCCCACCCTTGAAAAGGGGGGGGATCTCATGGGCATTTTAACCAATCTGTCGGACGGGGAATTTTTGTTCATTGATGAGATCCACCGTATCCCCAAGGTGGTGGAAGAGTTTTTATACCCGGCCATGGAAGACTTTGCCGTGGATTTTGTGTTTGACAAGGGAATCCATGCCAGAAGCCACCGGTACCGGCTGCGCAGATTTGTGCTGGTGGGGGCCACCACCCGGGTGGGGCTGTTGTCTTCTCCGTTGCGGGACCGGTTCGGTCTTTTCAGGACCCTGGATTTTTACTCTGTTACAGAGCTGGTGATTATTATCAGACGGTCTGCACAGCTGCTGAACACCCGGATATCAGAAGATGGTGCCCTGGCCCTGGCCCAACGGTCCAGGGGGACCCCGAGAATCGCCAACCGGCTGCTCAAGCGCGTAAGGGATTTTTCCCAGGTCAGATCCGACGGCCGGGTGACCAAAGACACTGTCCAGGCAGCCCTTGCCCTTGAAGGGATCGACGGCCTGGGTCTCACCCGGCTGGACAGGAATTATCTTACCACCATTATTGATTTTTACAAAGGCGGCCCTGTGGGGATCGAGGCCATTGCTGCGACCCTGCAGGAAGAAACCGATACCCTGGTGGATGTGGTGGAACCGTTTTTGTTGAAAACAGGCCTTGTTTTGCGCACCTCCAGCGGCAGAAAAGCCTCTGATACAGCGTACAGCCACCTTAACCTGAACCCATCGGAATGATTGTTCATCCCGATGAAATAAATGATGTGTTGCCCATGAAAGCATATGCAAAGAGATGGAGAGAATTAGCGGTTGTGCCGGCAGCAGTGTTGACGGCAGTATGGTTTTTGTGTTTTTTCCCCTCCCTGGTATCGGCCCGGTCTGTGCCGGCTGCCATCATTGCCCTGCCGGAAAATGAAAACGCCATTCTGGTGGAAAAACAGACCCAGAAATTTTATATTTACAGGGCAAACCCGGAAGCCGGGATGCTGAAACAGATATTTGAAACCGCCTGTTCCACAGGAGAGGTTTTCGGCCCCAAAAAACAGGCCGGGGATAAAAAAACACCGGAAGGTATCTATTTTCTCATTGATGAATATGAGGACAGATACCTGACACCCGTATACGGAAAACGGGCCTTTCCCATTGATTACCCCAATTTTATGGATGTCCGCCAGGGCAAAAACGGATCCGCCATTTGGATACACGGCACGGACAAGGCCCTGAAGTCCATGGACACCAACGGCTGTATTGCCGTTGAAAATGAAGATGTGCTGATGCTTTCCGATTATATTACGTTGCATGCCACCCCGCTGGTTATTGTGGAAAAAATTGCGTACACAACACCGGAAGAACAGCTGCAGACCAAAGACCGGATTCTGTCTTTTGTGCACAACTGGATACAGGCCCACATTACCGGCAGTTATCACGAATATCTTTCATTTTACAGCCCCGGGTATCTGCCGGATATATCCTGGTGGGATTCCTGGGTAAAGCTGAGAAAAACATCGGAAGATCCCGGGGAAAATATCCATATCCAGATATCTGACCCGGGTATTTACCAGCACCGGGACATGGTGGTGGTGCTGATGGATTTTGGGTTTGTACTTAAGGGTATCCGTCAGATTTTGGGCAAACGCAAGCTGTTTATCCGGAAGACCGGTGCTTCTGATCTGCAGATCACAGGTGATACCTTCCAGATACTGGAAAAATCACATGAGAAAAGTCCGGCCCCTCTGGTTGCAGGGGCTTCAGTGCTGCACGCATCTGCCGCCAAAACAGAACCCGCCCATGATCACGCATCTGCTTTAGAGATGGTCGACCAGTGGCTGGCTGCCTGGTCAGCCGAAGATATGGATGCCTATGCCGGGTTTTATGCCCCCGGGTTTTATGCCGACGGCATGAACAAAACCCAGTGGGTGAACCGCAAAAAGCAGCTTTCCGGCAGATACAGCTATATCAAGGTGACAGGCAAAGATTTTACAGTCATTAAAAATAAAAACGGACTGGATATACGGTTTTTTCAGACCTATGAATCCAGCGGATTTTCAACCACGGGCATAAAACAGTTGACACTTGTCAAAAAGGATGGGTTATGGAAGATATTTCGAGAGAACTGGAAAGAGAAATAGCCCGGTCAAAACCCGCTCCCCATAAAAAAAGCAAAAAAAAACGCGTGCTCATCGTGGATGATATGGGCGGGGTAAAGCCTGGTGGATATCTGAAATATCTTGTGGGTGTGCTGTTGTGCACAACACTGGTCTGCCTGGCGGCAGCCGGGGTTTTTTTCACCCTTTTTGACCAGCTGTCCAGGGAAAACGCAGAACTGGTATCCCGGACAGCAGCCCTGGAAAGCAGGGTGGCAGCGTTGACCCGTGATAAAGAAACCCTTATGGCACGCCTGGTCATGTCAGGCCGGGATCCGGATAGTGCATCAGACGTATCAGACCCGGCTTCAGCAGATGCTGTTCCGGATACCGGGGAAAAAAAGAATAAAGAAGAACAGGCAAAATCCCGTATCCAGGCACAAAGCGATCAGGATACAAAAGATATGTCAGACACAGACATAGATGCCGGCATGCCCCGGGAAGAATCATCAAGCGCAATCCAGCAGGAAGATTCTAAGATCCCTATTACTGCAGAAGAGGCGGGAAGGGTGGATATTGAAAAATTTTCCGTAACCAGGGACAGGGGCCAGGGGGATCTGCTGGTCCGTTTTGATATCCGGAATGTGTCCAAAAAGCCGGGCGAAGTGTCCGGCCGTATTTTTACCATTCTCAAACCGGAAAGCCGGTCCACAAAAAAGGATACGGACCAGTGGCTGGTGGTTCCCAGCTCTCCTTTGGATAACGGCATACCATCCCACACAAAAAAAGGGCAGTATTTTTCCATTGCCCATTTCAAACCGGTAAAGTTCAGAATAAAAAATATACCGGGCCAGGCATTTTTCACTACTGCATCAATTATCATTTTCAATGACCAGGGAGAATTGATGTTTAAAAGCGATATTGACATTGGAGAGGAAGACCTGGGATGACATCGCTTTTATCAAAAACAGTTTTCATCCTGGCAATGGCGGTTGTTTTGGTCTGCCAGCCGGCCCAGGCAGGCCGGCGCACCCACACGGTGTATTTCGAGGGGCAGGAAAATGAGCTGCACGTATACCGCATATCAGGATCAAAGCCCGGGAAAACGCTGCTGATCATCGGCGGAATCCAGGGAGATGAACCCTGCGGGTTTCTGGCGGCTGATTCCTATGTTGATTTTTCTTTGAAAACGGGAAATCTCATCGTGGTGCCCAGGGCCAATTTTCCTTCCATTCTCAAAAGGGAAAGACAGATCAATCAGGATATGAACAGAAAATTTTCAGATGACCATGTGATAAATTATGAAACCCGGGTGGTGCATGTCTTGAAAAAACTGATCTGTGAAAGCGACTGCTTTTTGAACCTCCATGAAGGATCAGGCATATATTCGCCTGTCTGGGAAAGCCAAATGAAAAATCCCCGGAGGTACGGGCAGTCCATTATTGCCGACAACAACGTTCTGGACCCGGCCAAAAACGGTACGCCTGTGGATCTGGCTGCCATGGCAGAAGCGGTGATCAAAAAAATCAACCAGAACATTGACGACCCGTTTTACCATTTTCATTTCAACAACCACAGAACCGGCCAGGCAGACACACACCATAAGGAACAGCGCCGTTCCGCCACTTTTTATGCCGCAGATATCTGCAGGATACCGGCCTTTGGCATAGAATCAGCAAAATCGCTTCCCCTGGAGCAGAAGGTCCGCCAGATGATTGATGCCATCAACGGATTCATGGCGGTTCTGGATATCATTCCCGAAACCCCGGGTGTTGATCTGAAAAAACCGCTGATGCAGTACATGATCATATCGGTAAATGACTCCATTCCTGTTGTGGTGGAAAAAATGCAGCGGCTCAAGATCCGGAAAGGCGATACCGTCCAGGTGCTTGATGTGGTGGCCAATTATGAACGGGGGTTGAGCGTGGATATTCTGGGGGTGGGCAGCAACTTCAACGACATGAAAAAAAAGATCCAGATTCATGCTTCCACCCGGATTGAAGCAAAAAAAGATTTTTATGCCTGCGGCAGTGTATTTCTGGATATAGATGCACCAGGAGCGGATGTGCCGGCTCGTCTGGCAGTAGCAGACAGTGCCGGGAAAAAAACAGACATCCAGTATAAACTTCTGATTAACGGAAAGCAAAAGGTTGTTGACAATTACAGCCGTATCACCCTGGATCACGGCGATATTCTGGTGATTGAAGATGTGTTGAACAGCCCTGTGGATCCTGCCAGATATGTGGTGAATTTCAAAGGATTTGTGGGAAACAAGAGTTTTAATTCAGGAGAAGACAGGGGATATCCCATTGATACAGGGGCTGACGGGGTGCTGATGCCCCGGTTTTCCAGGGACAAAAAAGGCCGGCACTACCATGTGCTTACCACGCTGGAGGACAAGGAAGTGGGCAAACTCTATATTGATATGCAATTGTAAGCAATTATAAGCAGGCAAGGAGACGGGCAGTGGCAAAGAAAAACATGAAAAATCTATCCATCATCGACCAGGAACTGAAAATTGACGGGTCCATATCCAGCAGTGGAAAACTTATTATCAGGGGCCAGGTCACAGGGACCATTGACGGAGATGTGGTGATTATTGCCAAGAACGGACAGGTCAATTCC
>JAABRW010000116.1 GCA_011390695.1 Desulfotignum sp. | reverse complement strand
AGGTGACATGCTCGTGGAATCGTGCATGATGACCGAACGCCAGCGGGATTTCATTTTGAAAATGCAAAAGCGCAGACACAAACCTGCGCAGCCAAAACCGGGTACAGGCACGGGTGCATCAGATCCGGCAGGGCCGGAAGACACAGTACCGGATCAGGCCGGACCGGAGCAGGACCCGGAAAAAGCTGCTGACAGGAAAAATGCCCCCCCTGACATGCTGGAACCGGAAATAATCGCCAACGGCATCCGGCTGCAGCTGTCAGGGGATTATATGGGGGCATTTTTGACAAAAACCAGTGAATTCAATCCAGATATCATTGCTTCAGATATCAGGGATGCCCTGGCTGAAAAAGGTATTGTGTCGGGTATCGTAACTGATGAAATGATGAATGGGTTTATCCAGTCCAGCGGATTCAAGACCAAGGCTTTCCGGGTGGCCAAAGGCATCCGTCCCATACAGGGGAAAGATGCCAAAATTGAGTTTTTCTTTAACATCGATTATCTTGGGGCTGGGGGCATGGATGCTGACGGGAATATTGATTTCAAGCAGCGGGGCAGTGTTCCCCATGTCCAGGCCGGAACCGTTCTGGCTGAAAAAACCCCCATGATTGCGTCCCGGCAGGGACATAATATTTTCGGCCATGAAATAGATGCCTTACCTGGTAATGATATTCCTTTGCGCTTCGGCAAAGGGGCCAAATTGTCTGAAGACGAGCTCAAGGTTCTGGCCGAGGTCACCGGATTTCCCAAATTTGCCTTGTCAGGGGTTATTTATGTCCATGAGGAATATATCACGGAAGGGGATGTGGATTATGAAACCGGCCATATTGAATATGACGGCAATGTGACTGTGAAAGGGTGTATCAAGGCGGGTTTCAAAGTGAAAGGCAATGATGTCATATGTGTGGAACTGGATGGGGGTGTTGTGACCGCAGAGGGCAATGTACATGTAAAGGGCGGGATCAATGAGGCCACAATTTATGCCAGGGGGGATGTTACTGCCAAATTTATCCATAAGTCTGAGATCATCTGCATGGGAAATGTCCATATCGCCAAAGAGATTGTTGATTCAACCATTGCATGTTCCGGTTCCTGCATCATTGAAAGCGGCAAGCTCATTTCCTCAGAGATAGCCGCCAAGATGGGAATGACGGCCAGAGATATCGGAACACAGACTGCCGGCCCCTGTTTGGTGCGTGTGGGGCATGATTTATTCTTTGAAAAGGAAAACGCAAAGATCCAGGCAAAGATCAAGGAAATAAAGGACAATATTGCGGTACAGGAAGAAAAACAGGCACGGTTACAAGAACAGAATGCAGAACTTCAAAAACATATCACAAAACTGGCCCATATCCAGGACCGGTCCCAGCTGGACAAGGACAGACTGCATCAGGAAATCAAAGACCTGCAGTCACAGCCGGACAAAAAAGAGGCCATTGCCGATCTCCGGCAGCAGATTGCCCAGTTTGAAACCAATGCAAAAAATGCAGAAAAACAGCTGGACCAGAGCTTTGAAAAATCTGAATCCATTGAAGCATCCATTGAGAGCATTGAACACCAGCTCAAAACCTTGAATGCCGGGCTGACGGATCTGCTTGAGGAGAAAAAGAACCTCACAAGCTGGTCCATGGAAAATCCGGGAAATCCTGTTGTCAGGGTGGATGGCAGCATTCAGCCCGGCACCATCATCAAAGGCAGACAAAGCGAAATGGTGGTCAAGGACATGGTCCGCCGTGCAAAAATCATGGAGATCCTGAAAGCAGGCAGTGATGAATCCCATCAGATCTATGAACTGCAGGTGACAAACCTGTAAAACAGCAGTGTTTCAGGACAGCAGCTGTTTTATTTTATTGTCTTTTTCCTGCCAGAGCTGGTTCAGCCACCGGCAGAACCTTTCCCTGAAATCCGGGTCGTTAAAATAATCCCCCCGCAGCTGCCATTCCGCCTCAAATACCTGAAAATCGACTATGATTCTTTGGGTTTTTCCGGATATAAATGTCCAGAAACTGGGGATTCCGCCGGGGTAGACGATGGTGACATCGATGATTTTGTTCACATGTTCAGCCATGGATCCCAGAACAAAGGCAATGCCGCCGGCTTTGGGGGTAAGCAGGTGGGCAAAGGATGATGTTTGTGCCTTTTGGGGGGTATACCGTGTCCCTTCCACAAAATTCATGATGGAAACCGGGATATGCCTGAATTTTTCACAGGCTTTTTTTGTGTTTTCAAGGTCCCTGCCCCTGAGATGGGGGTATTTTGCCAGAAAATCTTTGGAATACCGTTTCATGAATGGAAAATCTAAGGCCCACCAGGCAAGTCCGAGAAACGGGACCCAGATCAATTCTTTTTTTAAGAAAAATTTGAGCATGGGAATTTTTTTGTGCAGCGTTTTCTGGAGTACCAGGATATCCACCCAGGACTGGTGGTTGGAAAGAACCAGGTACCATTCTTTAGGACTGAGCTGTTCCAGTCCCCGGATATCCCAGTCAATACGGCAGAATAGATCCGTGGTCAGAGAATTGATGTGAATCCACAGGCCTGCAATGGCCATGAGCATCCTGTCCAGAATCACCTTCACAGGGTGAAAGGGAAGGACAAATTTAAACAGGGATAACAGGATCAGCGGTACAGTGTGGACAATGGTGTTTAGGAGATATATCATCACTGATAATACCCCTTTGAGGGGAGAGGGAAGAAAAGAAAGCATGGATCTCCTCAGGCCTTTATGTGGTTCATAATATGCTTTTTAACCGTTCTTCTGTCCAGTCCGGTTTTTTGGGCCACCTTTTCATAGGTGCCGAGATTGTCATACAAAAGGGTACAGTATCCGGACAAAAGGTCCGCAACCGGCAGATTTTGCGACTGGATGCCCTGGCACAGAAAATGGGTAAGAGACGGGTCTTCTTGTTCATGTTTGCCCAGGTAGTCCCGCCTGAGCAGCACACTTCTGACGCACTGCTCCAGTTCCCTGACATTTCCCGGCCAAGCGTAATGGTTTCCCAGGCGGCGGTCAATAATTCTTTTGACTTTGGAAACAATTTTTGTCGATTGGATCCCGGTCATGCGCAGAATGGTGAAATCCAGCAGGTCATCCAGTTCCGGAGGATGCTGCTGAATCCTGGTCCGCAACGGCGGCACTTCGATAATATCCGAGCACAGGCGGTAGTAAAAATCTTCTCTGAAGATGTTGCCATCAATAATTTCCTGCTTTGGGCGGTTGGTGGCGGCAATGACCCGGCCGTTGAACCGGGATGATGCATGGGCCCCCACCGGGGTGAAGGTTCTTTCCTGGAGGACCCGCAGCAGTTTGACCTGCACATGGCCGGGGATTTCCCCGATTTCATCCAGCAGGATGGCCCCATGGGAACTGCATCGGTCCAGCACCCCCTGGTAATCTTCCACCGCTCCGGTGAACGCCCCTTTGGTGTGGCCGAACAATTCTGATTCCAGCAGGGTTTCCGGATACTGGGACAGGTTCAGAGAAGAAAAGGTCCTGGTGAAACTCTCAGAAAAACACCCGTGTTTTTCGTCAAAGGGAATAAAGCCGCTCATGCCGATGGCCTTGGCTGCCGTTCCTTTTCCTGTACCGGTCTCTCCCAGCAAAAGGGTGGAAAAATCCTCCATTTTGTTCCACAGATGCTGGTCATACAGTTCAATATTATAGGTAAACACATTGTACCAGAGATGCTTTTTGAGCTTCTTCATGCACAGACTGCTGCCCACCAAAGTTTTTGAAATAAAGTAAAAGGCCCGGCGCAGCTGAAATGACAGGGCAAAATAGTGGTAAAATGTGGCCAAAGAAAAGCCTTTTTCCACCGTCATCTCTCTGGCATCATCCACAAACCTGACCGGCACCGGATCATTTCCGGCAGCTATCTGGTCCTGAATCAACTGGTCAAAATGGTCCCGGAATTTGTGAAAAATGTCAAACAGATACACCACCCGCAACACTTCCCGGTCCTCGCCTCCATACTGGTTGATGTTTTCCCTGTCCTGACGTTTCAGTTTCTGCAGCTGCCGGTCCACTTCCAGGACGCACATATCCTTGCTTTCCCTGCGGGCCGCTGATGGAAACAAGCCGGCTATTTTCTGGTCCAGGCGCTCCCGCAAATCACTGAAAGGGTTGGCAAATGCAGCATTATGAACTGTTTTAAAAAACTGACGCTCCTTTTGAGTCAATACCGCTTTTTTCATAACCAGCTCCATGAATAATAATGGGGATTTTTGTACAGGCAATGTTCATAAAATGCAATAAAAAAAATGGCATTCCCCGGATAATTTATCAGGGAGATGATGAAAATCCTTTAAGATTCAGTCTGTTGTTGTTGTTATGTCTTGTGGCATGATTCTTGATATTGTATTTCAGGTTCACGTATACAAAAAAACAAAAACAGTGTCCCGCGAAAAATCAGGATGCCAAAATGGAGATACACCATGATAACAAGAGTATTGCACGCAAGACTGCCTTTGATGATTTATACCCCGGTCAAGGTATTTGATATTTCGTATTTTACCGCTATTTATGCAGCCGGTGCCCTGCCTGTTTTTGACACCGAATTTTTGACCAGGGATGATATTTTCGAAAAAACAATGCTGCTGGCCAAAGAAAATATCAGTTTCGGTCTGCGCCTTTCAGCACCTGATCCCCTGCTGCTCAAAGATCTGGAGAAAAAAGCTTTTTCCAACCTGGATCTAGTGGTTGTCCCGGTATCAAAAACAGGTGCTGTCCCACAGAAAATACACCTGGGGGAGACAAAACTACTCCTGGAAGTCAGGGATATCGGCCTTGTGGACACCATTGCCGCAGCCGACCCCCACGCTCTGGTACTCAAAGGCAATGAAGCAGCCGGCCAGGTATCAAAATACTCCTCTTTTATTCTCATGCAATGGTATCTGAAAAACCAGGACCGGCCGGTGTTCATCCATGGCGGGGTGG
>JAABRW010000115.1 GCA_011390695.1 Desulfotignum sp. | reverse complement strand
GGCATATCAGATGTGGCAGCCACCACCACGGAGCGTTTCATGCCCTCCCCTTTCAGGGTTTCTTCCACAAAATCCTTTACCTCACGGCCCCGTTCACCGATAAGACCGATCACCACCACGTCAGCTGCGGTATGCCGGGTCATCATTCCCATGAGCACGCTTTTTCCCACGCCGGAGCCGGCCATGATGGCCACCCGCTGCCCTTTACCAAGGGTGATCATGCTGTTGATGGCTGCCACCCCCACATCCAGAGGTTCTTTAATGGATTGCCGGGCCAGAGGTCCGATGGGTTTGCCGTAAAGATAATACCGGGCTGACGGCACTATGCTGCCTTTGCCGTCCAGGGGATTTCCCATGCCGTCAAGCACCCGGCCCAGCATCTGGTCTGACACCCCCACCATGGGGGAGGCAGATACCGGTATAATACGGCTGCCCATGCGCACCCCCCTGATATCCCCATAGGGCATGAGCAGGGCTTTTTGTTTTTTAAAACCCACAACCTCGGCCTGGACCTCTTCCCCCTGGTCCGTGAGAATACTGCACAAGCTGCCGATACCCAGCCCCAGGCTGTCTCCTTCGGCGATCAGGCCCACCACCTGGGAGACCCGGCCTTCAGGACAAACCGTTGTCACCTGGTCTATTTTGCTGAAGTATTTTGTAAAATCACTGCGGGACAAATGGTTCATTTTCACGACCTGTCAGCATTTTTCACTGCTTCATAAACAGCCTGCAGTTTGGCTTCCGGGTCTGTTGATACGGAAGCGCTTTCTGTTTCAATACGGCAGCCCCCCCGGCGGACCATGGGGTCGGATTTTACCGCCACATGCTGGAGGGATCCCACTGCCTCAAAAAAACCGTCCTTGACCATTTCAATGTATTCGTAATCTTCCGGGTTAACACTCAATTCTATTTCCTGTGGCTGGGAAAGGGTTTTCAGGGCATCCAGAACAGACAGGCGCACGATATCATCTTTGGTATCCAGGCTGGCATGAACCGCTTTTTGGGCAATTTTGAACACCAGTTCCAAAAGTTGCTGCTCATGGGCATCCACCACATCGTCCAGGGCAGTATCCACGGCTGACAGGGATTGACGCAGGGTATTCAAAATATCTGCCGCCTCTTTTCCGGCGGCTTTTTCTCCTTTTTTAAAACCCTCTGCCTCCCCTTTGGCAAATCCATCAGTCTCTCCTTTGGCAAATCCTTCTTCCTGCCCCTTTGCAAGTCCTTCTTTTCGGCCTTTTTCAAACCCCTTTTCATACCCTTCAGAACGCCCTTTTTCCAGTCCCTCCTCATACCCTCTGGCAAATCCCTGCTCAGCTGCCGTCTCTTCCAGGGAAGTGGAAACAACTTGTTCAGAATCACCTTCGTGACTGCCGGATTCCTCGTTTTGTCTGTTTTTTCTGGTTTCACCGGCAGTTGCGGATGCCTGAACTTTTCCGGGTTTTTGCTTTATGGCAAATAATGGTTTGAACGGATCATCTTTTTTTTTTTTGTCTTCCACTGAATAAAGGGCTTTGAAGTCCTCTGATTCTTTTGTTTCAAATTGTGATGGATCAAACAGCAGGGTGAAGCGGTCATAATCCGGATCTGTATCATCACTTCTTTGTATTATTTCTGCATCAAAACTGTCAAGGGACCTGATATCAACAGGGGTGAATGCATCATTTTTCTCATCAGACAAGGACATCATCTTTTCCTTTACCCAGGGTTATGGTGCCGTCGGCCTCCAGCTCTTTTGCAGCCCTGACAACTGCCTGCTGTGCCTCTTCAACTTCGGTCAGCCGGACAGGACCCATGGCTTCCAGATCATCTTTGAGCATCTCCCCTGCCCGCTGTGACAGGTTTGAAAAGATTTTTTCTTTCATCTCTTCAGTGGCGGTTTTCAGTGCATAGGTCAATTGCTGGCCTTCCACCTTCTTGAGAATTTCTCTCATGGCTGTGTCATCGATATTGGTGAGATCTTCAAATACGAACATCAGGTTTCTGATTTCATTTGCCATTTCCGCATCATCTTCTTCCACATATTCCATTATGGCATCTTCTGTTGCTTTGTCCACCCCATTGATGATATCCACCAGAACCTGAAGCCCGCCGGCCTTGCCGCCGGGACCCACTGCACCGCTCAATTCCATTTTCAATGCCCGGTCCACATCCCGGACAACATCTTCGGAAATCTGCCCCAGCCTGGCTATTCTCAAAGATATATCCCCCTTTTTTTCCTCGGGCAGGGTCATGAGAATTTCCGAAGAAATTTCCGCAGGCATATGTGCCAGAATCATGGCAACGGTCTGGGGGTGTTCCCCTTCCACATATCCGGCAAGGGTTGCCACATTGACATTCCGGCTCCAGATAAAGGGTTTGTCCTGTTTCTTTTTTTCCAGATCTTCCAGAATCGCCTTGGCCTGCTTATCCTCCATGGTGCGGGATACCACTGTCTTGATAAAGGAATCTCCCTCCACAATCATTTTGGTATCCCCTTCAAACCGTTCCACAAAATCAATGGAAACCGCCTTGAGCATTTCAGGGGAGATATGGTTGATTTTGGACATTTCAAATACCACTTCCGATATCTCGTTGTCATTCATTTTTTCAAATACTTGGGATGCAAAATCCTCCCCCATGATCATCATGAAAATAGCGGCTTTCTGGGATCCGGATATGTTTTCAGGGTCCAATACATCAGCCATTGAAATTTACTCCTATTCTGCGTCCTTTTCACTGACCCAGGCTTTGATAATATTTATGGTTTTGGGCATATCCTTTTGTGCATAATATTTGGCTTTGTCAACAATCGGCATGTTGGCAAGGTAAGCCGCCCGTTCTGACGGGGTCATGTTGGATAAAAAATCCTGCTTCTGTTCATCGGTCATGAGCTGGAGAAATTCTTTTTGCTGTTCCCCGTCCATTCTACGGAAATCAGGTTCTTTTTCTGCTTCCTCAATCTGCTCCATGTCTTCTGGTTCTGCAAGCATATCCTGTTCCACGGTATCTTTGATATCCCGTACGGTTTTGATAATGGGACGGATCACAAATAAAAACAATACCAGCACCAGCAGCATGTTGGCAATAAGCCGGCCATATTCTTCCTGGACCATGCGCCAGCCGGTGACAGGGGGTTTTTCCTGATCCAGATCAGCAATGGAGGCGAACGGAAATGATTCCATGGAAACCTGGTCGTTTCTGTCTTCATTGTATCCCATGGCCCGGATAACGATATTTTCAAACTGCTGCATTTCCGCATCCGACCGGGGTACATACTCCCGTTTCCGGTTGCCCTGGTCATCGGTCCGGTATTCATATTTGCCGTCAATGACCGCTGCCACGGAAAGCCGGTTGAGCACGGCCATGGGCTTTGTGGTTTCCTGTATCCGCCGGCTTATCTCATAGTTTACCGTGTCATCACTTTTTTTGATCCGTTCCGTGACCCCTTCATCCGGCGGGTCTTCTTCCACAATGGGGTTGACACTGGAGGGAATGCCTTTGTCCTCGATAAACTGCACCACCTGCTCGGCCTTGTTTTTTCTGCTGCGTATAAATTCTTCACCCCGTTCAAACGGGTCATATATTTCCTCATTGATGTTGTTTTTGGAAAAATCCATTTCCGAAATCACCCGGACAATGGCCTTGTCTTTGCCCACAATACGCTCCAGCATGGTCTGGATTCTGCGGGTCAGGTTTTCCTCGAACCGCACCTTATACTGGTACTGGGCATCTGCCAGGTTTTCCGCATCAATTTTGGCCTGCTCTTCTTCTGATTTTCCTTCAAACAAAATGCGGCCGGCAGTATCCACGATGGTTACCAGTTTGGGGGTCAGGTCCTGGACCGAGCTTGCCACCAGATGGGCAATGGCCTCAACCTCTGCTTTTTCAAGATCTTTGATAAGTTCCAGCAGGATGGATGCGGACGGCTCTTTGGTCTCTTCGACAAAAACAGATTCCTTGGGCAGAACAATCATGACCCTGGCGGTTTTCACCTCATCAAATGCAGCAATGGTGCGGGCCAGTTCTCCCTGCAGCGCCCTTTTTTTGTTGATTTTCTGTACAAATTCCGTGGTGCCGAACTCTGTTTTATCAAAAATTTCATACCCCACCCCGCCGCCTTTGGGAATGCCCTCCTTTGCCATGGTAAGCCGCACATCATATACAAGGGCTTCGGGCACCATAATGGTGGTTCCATCCCCGGTAAGGCTATAGGGGATATTGTTTTCCTTGAGCTTGTCCACCACAAGTGCGGCATCTTCTTTGGTCAATCCACTGTAGGCGGTCTTGAGCTGGGCTTTGTTGGCCCATATGAACATGGTGGTAAAACCGGCAACCACTGTCATGGCCAGAATACCCAGGGCAATTTTACGGGAAACAGGCAGTTCCCTGAGTGTGGTGATGATTTTTTCGATAACAGGATTCATACGGCCTCTTTTCGCACCTATACCTGCATGCGTTTGATTTCATCGTATGCAGTCATGGCCTTGTTGCGCACCGCGGCCAGCAGTTTGAGGGAAGTGCTGGCCCTGCCCAGGGCCAGCATCCCCTCATGAATTCCCATCTCTCCTTTGATAACGGCCTGAACAGCATCATCTGCCGTATGCTGCCGGTCATTTACATCTGATACAGCCGCCTTGAGTCTCTGTGCAAATGCCGGGTCCCGTCTGTGCACCCGGCTGCTGACCGGTTCCATATGCAGGCTGATCCTGTTGTCGATCCCTTTGATATCTGCCACACCGCCTCCTTATTGTTATAGGAAAGTTTTAAGTTTTAAGCTAAAAGCTAACAGCTAACAGCTTTACCCGCCCGCCAAGGCATGGATGTTTTTCCTGGATATTATACCTTATCTGCCTATTTCAAGTGCCTTTGTCATCATGTCCTTGGTGGCGGACAAGGCGGTAACACTTGCCTCGTAACTGCGTTTGGCCACCAGCATATCAGCAATTTCCGTCAGATGGTCCACATTGGGCATCTGAAC
>JAABRW010000125.1 GCA_011390695.1 Desulfotignum sp. | reverse complement strand
TGAGAAAAGCGGGGAAAAAGTCAAGGCGTTCATCAAGTGCAAACAGGGACAGACCGCCACAAAAGAGGAGATCGATGCCTTTTGCAAGGAGAACATGGCCGGATACAAGCGGCCCAGGTACATTGAATTCAGAGAGGAAATCCCTGTGTCCAATGTGGGCAAGGTGCTGCGCCGGGTGCTGCGGGACGAAGAGGTCAGCGGGTAATGATGTGGACTGCCTCTGCTGCAAGGGTCAGTCCGAATATGCCGGGTATCCAGGGAATGGTGCCGATGGCCGGGCGTTTCCGGCCATGACCGGTGCCGTTCCCCGGATCCTGTGCGCCTTCGTCAGGCAGGGCATGGGCATCCGGTGACAGAACCGGGGGTTCAAGGGAGTATACGCACCAGATCCCCGTGAACACCCCCCGGCGGTGCAGCCGCCGGCGCACCACCCGGGCCAGGGGACAGACGCTGGTTTCAGCTATATCCCCGGTTCTGATCAAAGACACATCCATCCGGCCGCCGGCCCCCATGGAAGAAACTATCTTCAGGTCCATCTGCCTGGCAGCAACCAGCAGGTTGACCTTGGAATTAAGACCGTCAATGGCATCCACCACCACATCCAGATCTGCCGACAACAACCCTCCAAGGCTGTCAGCATTGACAAAAGTATCACAAATTTCCACATCACAGGCAGGATTGATGTCCAGAACCCGGGATCTGGCAGTCTTTGCCTTTTTCTGCCCCAGCGTGGAGTGCAGGGCAAAAAGCTGCCGGTTGATATTGGAAACATCCACCCGGTCAAAATCCACCAGGCGCAGATGTCCCACGCCGGATCTGGCCAAAGCTTCGGCGGCATACGACCCCACCGCCCCCAGACCGAACACGGCGATCCTGGCCCGGCCCAGTTTTTCCACGGCATATTTGCCCATCAGGCGGATGGTTCTGTCAAACTGATTCATAATCGATTATTTGAATCCTGTTTTTCACAAAAGTTTTTATGCCTGCCCAAAGACGGGGGCAAATATCTCCAGGGCATTGGCATAGGCCTGGCGGACAAAATCCGGTACCGGCACACCGGCCCGGAACGCAGCAATCTGTGCGATGGCCGGCAGGTTTTTGGGCTCATTGAGACCATGCGCCTCCTGATCAGATATACTGGGGTATATATCAGGGGTATCTGTTTCCAGCAGATACCGTTCCTGAGATACCGCTTTCAGGGCATTCACCACTTTTTTCGCCCCGGGCCGGGTCACGGATCCGGAAAAGGAAATATACAGGTTGTACCGCTCCAGCAGCACTGCCAGGTCTGCTGATCCGGAAAAAGAATGCACCAGTCCCGGCGTTTTCAGGGGGCCTGTTTTTTTCAGCAGCCTGATAAAGGCATCCCAGGCCTTTCTGATGTGAATGTTGATGGGCCGTTCCAGATCCCGGGCCAAAGACAGGTGACCGGCAAACACCTGTATCTGCCGGTCTCTGTCTGCGTTTTTGTCCATGAAATCCAGCCCGGTTTCTCCCACCCCGCCGGCAGTGGCTGCCACCTGGTCCCCCAGCACCTGCTGCCAGCCGGATGACAGAGAATCCAGAAACCAGGGATGGATCCCGTAACAGGGAAAAACAGTGTTATACCGATCTGCCAGAGACTTTGTGGCGGCAAAATTTTCTTCCATGGTGGCGCAGGTCACCATACGGGTCACCCCTGCAGCTTCAGCCCGTTGCACAATACCGGGAACATCCTGTGCAATCCTGTGGTCATGCAGATGGCAATGGGCATCCACATACTGCAGGGTTTGTTCAGATGATGCAGATGCCATGATCAGGTGCTTTCCTTTAGAATTATTTCACAGATATCAGCCACGGTCTGCACAGCCGTTTTTATGTCCCACCGGATTTTGTCCCTTTCCCCGACCCGGTTGGAGGCAGCCCGGATCTCCACCATGGGCACCTGGTACAGGGCAGCCACATGGGCTGCGGCAGCACCTTCCATGGATTCCATTACCGGCGAAAACGCCTGTGACAGGGCAGCGGCTTTTTTAAAGGAACCGGTAATGGCGGATACCGTGACAAACGGTCCCTGGATCACACGGCGGCCCAAGGATTCTGCCAGCAGAGATGTGCAGGATCCAGCCAGATCCGGGTCCAGCACATACACGCCCTGTCTGGACATTTGCTGTCCGGCAACCAGGTCAAAAGGCAGCGGATCCAAAGGCATATGAGAATGACGGGCGCCAGGCAGAGACACTGGACCCGGCAAAGGACCGGTGCTTTCCGGATGGTTCCGGTGCTTTCTTAGTGCTGTGTCATGCAGCGGGCTTTGCATGGTTTGGGGAGCTGTGTCAGTCCCATGGCCTGAGACTGTCCGGCAGCGATCCACCCCTGCATGAATATAGGTATCTGTGACTGCCACTGCAGCATCCCCCGGGTTCAGGCCGTTGCCGTCAAACACCCCGGCAATGCCCGTATGAAGGATGAATGCGGGCAAAAACCGTTCCAGGCAGGCGGTAAGGGCCCGGGCTGCATTAAATACCCCCGGCCCGGATATGACCAGGTCCCAGGATTGAAGCGGGCTGGAAAACACCGCAAGCCCTTTGTGGGATTTGTCTGTAAAACCGGCCGGGTTCCGAAAACCGGCCGGGTTCCGGTCCAGGAATGCCGCCATTTCCAGCCGGGTGGCACAGAGAATCAGAACCTTACCTGCCATGGCATCACAATGACAGATGGTGGTGAAGGGCGGACAGAGCCATGTGGTACCCGAAATGACCGAATCCGGTGATCTGGCCGGTCACGATATCCGACAGCAGGGATTTGTGGCGGAACGGTTCTCTTTGGTAGATATTGGACAGATGCACCTCCACTTTCGGGCAGGAAACCATCACCAGGGCATCTCTCAAAACTACACTGGTATGGGTCAATCCCCCCGGGTTGATGATCACCCCGGCAGGGGCCTGGTCGACCATCTGGTGAATCCGGTCCACCAGTGCCCCTTCGTGATTGGACTGGAAAAAATACAGGGACAGCCCCAGGGGTTCTGCTGCGGCTGTCAGTTCCCGGTTTATCTGTTCCAGGGTGCGGGAGCCGTAAATATCCGGCTCCCGTTTTCCCAGCATGTTCAGGTTGGGACCGTTGATCACAAAAATATCAGGCATTGGCAGCTGCGGTGAATCCCAGATCAAACGCCTTGAGATTCACATCCAGAAATGCCGGTTTGACCCGGCGTTTGACCGCCTCTTCCACAACCTTCCGATCAAACCCCAGGGCCCCGGTCTGGACCAGGGCACCCACCAGCACGATATTGACACTCATGGGACTGCCCGCTTCCTTTGCCAGGGACATGGCATCAATGGCCACCAGTCCGGCGGTCTTGGCTGTGATCAGTTTTTTGATCTGTTCCACATCCGGGTAGGTGCCCATCCCCACAGACACGGTAAAGGGCGGCACAGGGGCTGTATTGGTGATCACCCGGGTATCTTTGCTGCACCGTTTGATGGCCCGCAGGGTTTCCGCCGGCTCGAATCCCACCAGGATGTCGGCTTCTCCGTCGGAAATAATGGAACTTTGGGCATCTCCGAATACAATGGCGGATTCCACGACACCCCCCCGCTGGGCCATGCCGTGAATTTCACTCATGCGTACCGGTACCCCGGCAAGCAGCGCAGCATCCCCGAGGACCTTGGATGCCAGAAGGTTACCCTGTCCACCGACGGCTACAATAATCAATCTGGTTGTTTCCATATGTTCAATATCCTTGTTTTAGGGGTTATTCCTTCAGGGGACGGATGGCATTCTCCGGACAGATCTGGGCGCAGACGGCACAGCCCACACAGGTGTTGGCATCGATGGCCACCCGGTTGTTTTCGTCCAGGTAAAAAGAAGGACAGGCAATGGTGGTGATGCAGTCCTTGTGGTCCTTGCATTTGGCGGATACCACGAAGGGCCGGGAAGTCTTCAGTTTCAGGCTTTTGGCATACAGCGCACAGGGTTCCTGGGAGATGATCACGGACACCCCTTTGAAAGCCAGGGCCTCTTTGATGGTGTCAATGCTCTTTTTCACCTTGAAAGGCTTGATAATGGAGACATGTTCAACCCCCAGTGCCTTTACCAGCTGTTCGATATTGACCCGTCCGTGCCCGGACAGGCCCAACAGCTCCATGTCCACACCGGGATGGGGCTGGTGACCGGTCATGGCCGTGGTATCGTTCTCCAGAATGACCAGGGTGAAATTGTGGTTGTTGAACACGGCATTCACCAGGCCGGTGATGCCGGAATGGAAAAAGGTGGAATCGCCGATAAAGGACACCACTTTCTGGTCCGTGGCTTTACCGAACCCGCAGGCCGAACTCACTGAAGACCCCATGCAGATCACAAAATCCCCCATGCTCAATGGCGGCAGAAATCCCAGTGTGTAGCAGCCGATATCCGTGGGACAGATCACATCCATCTCTTTGGCTGCCTGTTTGATTTCATAGAACGTGGCCCTGTGGGAACAACCCGAACACAGGTTGGGAGGCCGCATGGGTATTTCCGGCACATCCGAGGTATCCACAGCACTCTTCGGGGTATAGGAAACATTGAAAAAGGCAGCCATCTTTTCCCGGACCATGGCTGGATCATATTCAAACAGCCGGGAAAACAGGTCATCGGATTTGCCTTTGATGGGAATGGTGATCCCTTCTTCCTGGGCAAAGGCTTTTACTGCCTCTTCCATAAAAGGCTCACCTTCTTCCACCACCAGCACTTTTTCACACCCTGCCAGAAACTTTTTGATCCGTTCCTCGGGCATGGGGTTTGAAAATCCCATGCGCAGGATTCTGGTGCGGTCTGTCAGTCCCAGGTCCATGACCGCATCTTCGGCATAATGAAAACTCACCCCGTTGGTAATGATCCCCAAAGGCCCCTCTCCCTGAACAATGTTAAATGAAGAGGTTTCAGACATTCGGGCCGCGGTTTTGAGTCTTTCCAGCAGTTTGACATGCAGTCCCCTTGACACGGCCGGTACGGTGACACAACGCTGGGGATCCCGGACAAACCGGCCCTGTGTTTTTCTGGGTGTCATCTCCCCGAAAGTCACAAATGCGCTGGAGTGGTTGATGCGGGTGGTGGTGCGCAGGAGCACCGGCTGTTTCAAGGATTCGGACAGATCGAAAGCTTCCTTGATCATCTCCTTGGCTTCCGCAACGGACGAGGGTTCCAGCATGGGCAGGCCACCGAACTTGGCATAATACCGGTTGTCCTGCTCATTCTGGCTGGAAAACATGGCAGGGTCATCTGCACTGAGAATCACCATGCCGGCGGTTACCCCCACATAGGCCAGTGTCATCAGCGGATCCGCCGCCACGTTGAGCCCCACATGCTTCATCATGCAAAACGTGCGAAGACCGGAGTTGGCAGCGGCTGCCGCTACTTCAAGGGCCACTTTTTCATTGGTGCTGTACTCAAAATAGAGGTCTGATTCCCGGGACATCTGAAAAAGATTCAAAGAGATTTCAGATGAAGGGGTTCCGGGGTAGGTGGTGGCAAAAGCCACACCAGCTTCCACAGCCCCCCTTGCAATGGCTTCGTTTCCCAGGAGCATGATTTTCTCGCCCGGGCTGTCCTGTAAAAGTTTGTGCATTGGTCCTCCTTGTTTTTGGCGTGGATTACGCGTATAGCTTTTCCGCAGTTTCAAGGGAAGCAGCATATCCCTTGAAACCGTCAAGATCTTCGCACGACTGTATGGCACCGGAAGCAAAAAATCCTTCCACCATGCTTTTTTCCCCATGGCGGATCAACCCCATGAACAGCACCGGTATCAGGCTGATATTGGATTTTCCGGTTTCAACGGCAAATGCTGATGGCTGTGCTGACTGGTACACGGCGAAAAGCGGGGTGGATACCGGCATAATCTGAACAATTTCAGGGTAATGGTGATGGGAATGATCATGGCTGTGGTTGCACATGGATGGCACCTCTCAATTTGGCTTGTGGTTTCGTTTTTAAAGCAGACCAGACTGCTGCAGATTTCTGTTTATAGCTTTATTGCAGCCGTCATATGGCTATGCCTTTATCGGTATGTATAATATAACGAATCTGTTTGGCAAGAAAAACCTCGTGACTTATCCCATTTTTCTTTTTCACTCCAGGATAGCTTTGAGGTCTTTTTTGATCATTTGGCTGTCTGCCTGCTTTTTTTAAGGATTTTAAACAAATATGCAATGCAGCTAAAACAGCCCCCGGTCAAACCCCCGGTACTGGACAGCCTCTGCCACATGTCCGCTTTGTATATCCGGACAATCGTCAAGATCGGCAATGGTCCGGGCCACTTTTAAAATGGAATGACATGCCCGGGCGGAGAGCATCAGGTTATCTGATGCCTGTGCCAGTAAACGTTCTCCATCTTTATCCACATGGCAGTAATGGTGAACATCCTGACTGCCCATGCGGGCGTTGCAAAAAATTGGTGCCGAGGCAAAACGCTGGATTTGTATCTGCCGGGATTTTTCCACCCGGTGGCGGACAGCCAGGGATTTTTCAGATTTCTTGGGATTAACAAGTGCGCTGAATTCAACCCGGGGTACTTCCACCTGAATATCCAGCCGGTCCACCAGAGGACCTGATATTTTCGACCGGTAGGCCTGAATCCTGGTGTGGCTGCAGGTGCAGGTATTGCCGGGCTCAGACAGATATCCGCAGGGGCAGGGATTCATGGCTGCCACCAGCATGAACTGGCAGGGGAAAACTGCTTTGATACCTGCCCGCGCAATGGTCACTTTTCCGTCTTCAAGGGGTTGTCGCAGCACTTCCAGTACGTTTTTTTTAAACTCAGGCAATTCATCCATAAACAGGACCCCGTGATGGGCCAGGCTGATCTCACCGGGAAGCGGTCTGGCACCGCCGCCCACAAGCCCTGCATCTGAAATGGTATGATGCGGGGCCCTGAAAGGCCGGCTTGCGGACTCTTTTTTCCAGGTTTCCAATCCCCCCACCACAGAATAAATGCGTGCCACTTCCAGGAGTTCCTCAAAGGAAGGAAAGGGCAAAATAGTAGCCAGCCGCTTGGCCAGCATACTTTTGCCGGATCCGGGAGGGCCGGTCATCATCAGATGATGCCCGCCGGCAGCGGCTATTTCCAGGGCACGTTTGGCATGTGCCTGGCCCTGTACATCAGACAGATCCACATCCGAACCCCTGGCAAAGGCTTTTTGCATAAATTTTTTATCCCGCGCAAAAGGGACAATTGCTGTATGCCCGGCAAAAAAATCCACCACTTGACTCAAACTGGTAACTCCCAGTACGTCAAGCCCTTCCACCATGGCAGCCTCATCTGCATTTTTTGCCGGTACAAGCACGCCCTTGAACCCCTGTTCCCGGGCTGTCAGTGCCAACGGCAGTATGCCGCGTACCGGTTTGACCCGGCCATCAAGGGATAATTCACCAGAGAGTAAATAAGGCACCATCCCATCGGCCGGAACAAGCCCCGAGGCGGCAAGTATGGCTAGAGCCACCGGCAGATCCAACCCTGAGCCGGTCTTTTGCACATCTGCCGGGGCCAGGTTCACCACCACCCGGTCCATGGGAAAACTGTAACCGGAATTGTTCACCGCAGCCCGCACCCGTTCCTTGCTTTCCCTGACAGAGGCTTCGGCCAGGCCCACCATCTGAAAAACCGGCAGTCCCATGGAAATATCCGCTTCCACATCCACCACAAAAGCGTCAATCCCGTTAAGGGAACAGGAGCTTGTTTTTGCGATCACAAATCACCTTTAATTTTATCAGTTTATCCGTATTTATCAAAATTTGCTCCTGAACCAAAGAAATTTCTTATTTGTTTTGCTTTGTTTATTAAAATCAGGTATATATAGCCCACATTTTCACAGACCTTAATATTTTAAGAAAGCACTTATGGATACAGCCTTCAGGCAGCAAACCCTGGCACAGAATGTTGCCCTGTCCGGGACCGGGGTCCATTCAGGGAAAAAAAACAATATCATGGTAAAACCGGCCATGGAAAACCACGGGATCAAATTCCGGCGGGTGGATCTGCCCGGAACCCAGGAGATACCGGCCCTTTTCAAACGTGTGGTAGATACCAGCCTGGCAACGGTTTTGGGGATAAACGGTGCCATTGTCTCCACCATAGAACACCTTATGGCAAGCTTTGCCGGGCTTGGGATCGACAATGCCCTGGTGGAAATGGATGAATATGAAATGCCCATCATGGACGGCAGTGCAAAAGAATTCACCCGGGCGTTTACCGCAGCCGGTATCGTGGCCCAGCGCCTGCCCAGACATTTTATTATTGTAAAAAAACCCATCCGGGTGCAGGATCAGGACAAATTTGTGGAGGTCCAACCGGCCCCCTGTTTTAAAATCACCTGTTCCATTGATTTTGACCGGTGTTTTATTGGAAAGCAAAGCCTAACCTTTGACCGGGCAAAAAATAATTTTGAAAAAGAGATCAGCCATGCCAGAACCTTTGGGTTTATCCAGGACCTTGAATTATTGAAAAAATTCAGTCTGGGAAAGGGCGGAAGTCTTGACAACGCCATTGTGATTGATAAAGATAGAATCTTGAATCCGGAAGGACTGCGCTATCCGGATGAATTTGTCCGGCACAAACTGCTGGACAGCCTGGGGGATTTTTCCCTGCTGGGGATGCCCATTCAGGGCCATATTATTACCCATAAATCGGGCCATACCCTGAACCACATGTTCATAAAAAAACTGCTAGACAACAAAGATGCATGGGAAACCGGGCCTGCAACCATGGAACTGGATATTGAAACATGACAACAAAAATGCTGCAGCATGCAAAACAGGCCTGCATTTTTCTAATTTTCATCGGCTTTTTTCAAGTATGTACACCGGTCATTGTCCAGGCGGACAGTGACCCGGTTTTAACCAACATCAAGCTGGCCAACACCCGGGACGACCTGCTCACCTATTTTGAAATAAAAAATGCATTTACGGAAAAGATCACCCGGGCGGTACAAAACGGTATTCCCACAACCTTTTCTTTTTATATATCTTTGTATAAGACCAGTGATACCTGGGTGGACAAAAAAATAGCTGACATTGAAATCACATCCAGCATAAAATACAACTCATTGAAACAGGAATATGCGGTTGTCCGCCCCTGGAAAGATGAAAAACCTTCTGTTACACAATCCTTTGAAGAAGCCAAAACCTGGATGACAAATATTGACAATCTTGCGGTAATTGCACTCAAACATCTGGTAAAAGGAGAAAAATACCAGATCAGGATAAAAGCCAAGCTGGCCAGGGTCACCCTTCCTTTCTCCCTTCATTATGTTTTCTTTTTCGTATCTTTCTGGGATGTTGAAACAGACTGGTACCTGATTAATTTTACATATTAACCATAATTGTCTCTACCTTTGGCTGCCACATGACAGATGCCGTGGAAAATGCAAAACAAAAACGCTCCCGCCGGAAAAAAGAAGGGTTTTTCATCCTTGCCATTCTGGTGGCAGTGGCTTTCCTTACACTGATTGAAACACGGATTACGCCCTTTGGTACGGATTTTCCGCTTTCCAGTACCGTTTTGATGTTTATTCTCATCAATATCAACCTGCTTTTGCTTTTAACATTACTGCTGCTGGTTTTCCGGAACCTGGCAAAACTGTATTACGAAAAAAAAAAAAATGTTTTCGGTTCCAAGCTGAAAACCCGGCTGATCACCTCTTTTGTGATTCTGGCTCTGGTCCCCACCACGGTATTGTTTTTTTTCTCCATTCAGTTTATTTCCACCTCCATTGCATTCTGGTTCAATGCACCAGTGGAACAGACCCTGGAAAACTCTCTGGCTGTGGGACAAAAACTATATAACTATATTGAAGAAAAAGATGTTTTTTTCGCCAGGCGTGCTGCTTTTCAAATCGATTCCAGAAAACTGCTGGAAAAAGAAAACCACAATGAACTTAACCGCTATACCCAGGTTATCCAGCGCGCATTCAACCGCCATGCCGTAGAGGTCTACACCCCGGATGCCAAACGGGTGAGTCTGTCTCTGGCCAATGAACTGGAACCCCTTTATTTCGGACTGCTTACCACTTCGGATTTAAACAAAATGTCAGGGGAAAAAGTCACCACCACTATTTATCAGCCCATCGATCAGGGGGAGTTTTTGCGCACCGTGTCCACCATTCCCTTTGATACGTCACCGGATAAAGTATTGGGCTATATTGTAGTAACTACCCTGATATCCAGGGATCTGTCAGAAAATCTCACCGCTATTTTAGATGGCATGGAAGAATACCATCAGCTGAAACTCACCAAAAAACCGGCCCAGATTTCCTATTATATTGCCTTGTCCATCGTGGCCCTGCTGGTTGTTTTCTGCGCCATCTGGTTCGGATTTCAGCTGGCCAAATCCATTACTGTTCCCATTATGAAATTTGCCGAAGGCACCCGGCGGATTTCTGAAGGAGACCTCAAATACCAGATTGATTTTGAAACAGATGATGAAATCGGTACCCTTATCAAGTCATTCAATTCCATGACCGCCCAGCTGGCTGCCGGCAGAGAACAGATTGCCCTGTCCAGGGAAATGCTGAAACAGCAGAACGCAGAACTGGAAAAAAGCAGACAGTACATTGAAATCGTCTTACAAAATATCTCCGCCGGCGTTGTCTCCATAAATGACACAGGGGTCATCACCACCATCAACAAATCTGCGGAATCCATGCTGGCCATCAAAAACCGGAATATCATCGGCTGTAACTTCAGGCAGATCCTCACAGGCGAATATCTCCAGATGGCTGACAAGCTCCACGAACAGGCTGCTGCCGGTCAGCATTATATGCAGATACCCATATCTGCCACAGTGTCAGGGACTCCCAAGCATTTTTCCCTCCACTACAGCACCCTGAAAGATCATGCAGGTCACCACATCGGGGCAGTGCTGGTGTTCGATGATGTCACTGAACTGGAAAAAGCCCAGCGCATGGCAGCATGGCGGGAAGTGGCCCGCCGCATCGCCCATGAGGTGAAAAATCCCCTTACCCCCATAAAATTATCAGCCCAGCGCCTCAAACGCAAATACGGCAAAGAAATCAATGACGAGGTTTTTACCAGTTGTGCCGATACCATAGTGGAGCATGTGGACCTGATTCGGAATCTGGTCAACCAATTCTCCACCTTTGCCAAATTTCCGGATGTGAATTTCACCCGGGCAAGAATTGAAAATATTATTCTGGAAACCATTGCCCTGTACAGGGAAGGATTGGAAAACGTTGAGATCACATCTAGATTTGAAGAAAATCTGCCCACACTCAGGCTGGATCACCAGCACATGAAACAGGCATTTATCAATCTTATCGACAATGCCGTATCTGCGGTGAACAAGAACGGTGCCATTGCGATTGATGTTTCTTTTGATACTATTTTGAAAATTGTGAGAATTGAAATTGCAGATACGGGGAAAGGTATATCTGACAAGGAAAAAACCAAACTGTTCGAGCCCTATTTTTCCACCAAGAAAACCGGGATGGGCTTGGGGCTTGCCATTGTAAATTCCATTATTGCAGACCACAGCGGGGTCATACGGGTGCAGGACAACCAGCCGCAAGGTGCAAAATTCATAATTGAACTTCCGGCTGCTTAAGTCTGCCTTGCCCGAAAACAGCACCAGCAACACCAACCGATCCCGGGTAAAAAGAAAGGAAACTATTTTATGTATCCGGCTGTTTTAATTGTTGACGATGAATCCACCATCATAGAATCCCTTGAAGGTATCCTTTCGGATGACGGATTTGAAGTCATGCATGCATTTAACGGGTATGAAGCATTAAAAAAAATTGAAGCCGAATCTCCTGACATTGTTCTGCTCGATATCTGGATGCCGGGGATGGATGGGATTGAAACCTTAAAGGAAATCAAAAAAAGCTTTCCCAACATTCCGGTGGTGATGATCACCGGCCACGGTTCCATTGAATCGGCAGTGGATGCCACCAAATCCGGGGCCTATGATTTTCTGGAAAAACCGCTGTCCATTGACAAGGTCATGGTCACCATCAACAATGCCCTGAATTTCAGAAAACTGGAAGAAGAAAATCTTTATCTGCGCAAAAAAACCATTGAAAAAAATTCAATTACCGGCACCAGTCCGGCAGTACAAAAACTATATCAGGAGGTCATGTCAGCCTCACCTTCTGATGCCGCCATTCTCATCACAGGAGAAAACGGCACCGGCAAGGAAATGGTTGCCAGAACCATCCACCAGTTCAGCTTGCGGCCGGAAGAACCTTTTATCATTATCAACTGTGCGGCCATACCCGAAGAAACCATTGACAGCGAACTGTTCGGCCATGAAAAAGGTGCTTTTGACAGTGCCCTGTCCAAAAACATGGGAAAATTCGAACTGGCCTCCGGCGGCACTTTGTTTCTGGATGAGGTCGGTGACATGAACATCCATACCCAGGCAAAAATTCTGCGTGCCCTGGAATCCAAGACTTTTCAGCGCATCGGCAGCGGCAGAACCATCCACATGGACGTACGGATCATCGCCTCCACCAACAAGGATCTTGCCGTGGAAATACAAAACGGCAATTTCCGTCAGGATCTGTTTTTCCGACTCAATGTCATTCCCATCCATGTCCCGCCCCTGCGGGAGAGAAAAGAAGATATTCCTTTGCTGGTGGACACCTTCCTGGAAAAACTGGCAAGGCAGTCTTCAGACCCCAAAAAATCCATTTCACCCCAGACCCTGGATCTGCTGGCCGGCTATACCTGGCCGGGAAATGTGAGAGAACTCAAAAACCTGGTGGAACGCCTGACCATTATGGTTAAGGGAAATCACATCGATATCACCGACCTGCCAAATCCTTATAATCCCCAGGTGAAAGCCCCGGCAACAGGGGAACGCAGGCATTTGTTTTCCATCAACAACCTGGATAAGGCCCGGGCCGCTTTTGAAAAAGAATATGTCAAAAGCAAGGTGGAGCAGGCCCGGGGAGATATCCCGGCAGTGGCAAAAACCCTGGGCACCAGCACCCGGTTCATCAAAAAACAGCTT
>JAABRW010000113.1 GCA_011390695.1 Desulfotignum sp. | reverse complement strand
GGGGCAGCAAACTTTTTTCTCCACAAGGACGGGATGTCCGGCCTACTTCTGACCGGATCAAAGAATCTGTATTTAATATCCTGGGACCACGGGTAAAAAAGGCGCTGGTTCTGGATCTGTTTGCCGGCACCGGTGCCCTTGGCCTTGAGGCCTTGAGCCGGGGAGCAGCCTGTGCTGTATTTGTTGACAAATCTGCCGCCTCCTGCCGCATTATTCAACAGAATATTGACCATTGCAGATTTCTTTTGCAATCCCGTGTGCTCAGGCTGGATATTTTCAGCCAGCCGCTTCCCTTGACTGTCACATCCTGCAGTTTTGATCTGGTTTTCGTGGACCCGCCCTACCACAAAAATCATGTGAGAACATTGCTTGAAAAACATCAGATTTCCTCTTTTTTATCCGATGACGGCATTGTTGTGGCAGAACATGGTGCAAAAGAAACCCTGCCCGATACCCTGAACGGGCTTGACATTTTCCGGCAAAAAAAATACTCAGGTACAACTGTTTCCTTTTTAACCAGAACCCAGGACCCTGCATGAGGATGACAATGCCCCCCAAAAAAAGAACCGCCATCTACCCTGGATCATTCGATCCCTTAACCAACGGCCATATGGATGTGATCCAGCGGGCCCTGGAAATTTTTGATGAAGTTATTGTGGCAATCCTCAGGAACCCTTCCAAAAAAGCGTTGTTCTCCACCGAAGAAAGACTGGAAATGATCCGGCAGAGTTTCAACGGTAACAGCGCCTTGAAAGTGGATACCTTTGACGGGCTTCTGGTGGACTATGCCCGCATGAAACATGCTGTTGCCATTATCCGTGGGATGCGGGCCATATCGGATTTCGAAAGCGAGTTTCAGATGGCCCTGATGAACAGAAAACTGCACAAGGATGTGCAGTCGGTATTTCTCATGACCGGTCTCAGGTGGATCTTCACCTCTTCTTCCATCATCAAGGAGGCGGCCCAGTTTGGCGGAGATATCTCGGATATGGTGCCGGAACCGGTGAAACTGAAACTCATGGAAAAATTTCCCCTGCTTGCGGACAAGCTGCAGCAGAACCCCGCGAAAAAAGGTGCCCGGTGACCATGGATCTCTGGCAGCTCCAGATTTTTGTCACCGTGGTGGAAGAAAAGAGCTTTTCAAAAGCCTCCCATACCATCAATTTGTCCCAGCCCACAGTCTCCACCCATATAAAGGAACTGGAACAGCATTTTCAGTGCCGGCTTCTGGACCGGCTGGGCAAAAAAACCGAGCCCACCCGGGCCGGATGGATTTTATTTGAATATGCAAAAAAAATGCTGGCCCTGAAAGACCGGACCGAATCCGCCATGCTGGATTTTATCGGGTGCACCAAAGGCAGCCTGGTCATCGGCGGCAGTACCATCCCGGCCGGCTATATTCTTCCCAGACTCATGGGGCCTTTTGCCAGGGCCTATCCTGATGTATCCGTGTCTTTGTATGCCGGCGATACCCGCCAGATAATTGAAAATGTCAAATACGGCCGGGTGGAGATAGGGGTGGTGGGGGCCCGCACAACAGATACAGCCATTGTTCAGGAAGCACTTCTGGCAGATGAAATGAAACTTATCGTACCCCATGGCCATAAATGGGCCCACCTGTCTGCCATAGACTGGTACAGGTTGACAAAAGAACCTTTTATCGCAAGGGAGCCCGGTTCCGGCACCTGGCAGTCCATATGCAGCAGCATGGCAAATGCCGGATATGACCCCGGACAATTACATCACTGCATCACCATGGGTTCTTCTGTTTCCGTGATCCAGGGGATCCTCAACCATGTGGGGATTTCCATTCTCTCCACCACAGCGGTGGCTGATGATCTGGCAAAAGGCCGGCTGTCTGCGCTGGCCGTGGAAGGTCTGGACCTGAACCGCTTTTTTTATCTGACCCGCGCCAGAAAACGCACCCAGTCGCCCATCTGCAAAAAATTTATTGCCTTTGCACTGCAACACCTTTCAAAGACATGATCCACCTCTTTTCAGCCAACATTTTTCCCCGTAAAAACTTCATTGACAACCCTTGCGTTTTCTGACAAGCTTCGCTGTATAATGAAAAGAAGCAAACGGTTGAACACAATCATTTAGAAACAGGAACACGCCATGATAATAGGACTGGATGTTGGCGGCACGCACACAGATGCGGTTATCCTCAGCAAAAACGGGATTGAAAAAAGCATCAAAGTTCCCACAGACCCTGCTGATCTTTTTAACACGGTACTTTCAGGCTTTACCCGGCTCCTTGCATCCATTGATCCCGGCCAGATCCGACGGGTGGTCATTTCCACCACCCTGACCACCAATGCCATTGTCCAGCAGACCATGGAACCTGTGGGTATGATTGTCTCAGCCGGCCCGGGCATAGATCCGGAATTTTTTCGCACAGGCGACCATTACTATGCGGTTTCCGGCTCCATAAACCACAGGGGACGGGAAAAAGCCCCGGTCAATGAGATACAGATTCAGGACATTGCCGGAAAACTCAAAAATGCCGGTGTGGAATACGTGGGTGTGGTCAGCAAGTTCTGCGTAAGAAACCCTTCCCATGAAATCCTCATCAAGCGGATCCTGAACAAGTATTTCAAACAGGTATTTCTGGGTCACCATGTATCTGGGAACCTGAACTTTCCCCGGCGGATCGCCACCACCCATTTGAATGCCGCTGTATTTGCACTGCACAAATCCTTTTTTGAAGCCGTGAAAAAAAGTCTGGCTGAAAAAGGGTTGACCATTCCCATCCAGATCCTGAAAGCGGACGGGGGTACCATGAGCCTGGAAGCTTCCATGCATTTTCCCGGCCAGACTGTTTTATCCGGCCCTGCAGCCAGTATCATGGGGGCTATTCCCTACGCACCCGAGGACCAGGACGTCATTGTGCTGGATATCGGCGGCACCACTACGGATATCGCTTTTCTGGTGGACAAGGCCCCGCTGCTGGAACCTGTGGGTATCCAGAGGGGCCGCTACAAAAGCCTGATCCGGTCTTTGCGCACAGACTCCAAGGGCATTGGCGGCGACAGCGCCCTGCGGGTCAGGGACAATGTACTTTTCATCGGTCCGGACCGCCAGGGACCGGCCATGGCATTCGGGGGTCCTTTGCCCACGCCCACGGATGCCCTTGTGGTACTGGGGCTCATGGATACCGGAGACCGGGGAAAAGCAGTGGCCGGCATCCACACCATTGCACAGGGACTGGGACTTTCCGATGAGGAGACAGCTGAAAAAGTATTCAAGACCTGCTGTACCATTATTTTGAAAAAAACCTTTGAAATGATTGATCAGATCAATACACAGCCGGTGTATACAGTGCATGATTTTCTGGAAGGGTATAAACTCAGTCCCCAGAAGATCCTCCTGCTTGGAGGACCGGCCCCTTATTTTGCAGAAAAAATCCAAGACCTTTATCAGATCGACACCCTCGCGGTTCCGGACTCCGCCGTTGCCAATGCCATCGGGGCAGCCCTGGCCAGAACCACCTGTGAGGTTTCCCTGAATGCAGACACGGAACAGGGTATTGTCACCGCCCATGAAGAAGATTTTGCTGAACCCATCTCAAAAACCTTTTCCGAAGATGAACTCATGGAAACCGCCTACAACCTGCTGCGGGAGAAAGCCATCAACTCGGGTGCAGACCCGGAAAATATGGATGAGGTGGAGGTGGTGGAGTATCAGAAGTTCAATATCGTGAGAAATTTTTCACCCAGGGGAAAAATATTCCGCACCAAGATGCAACTCAAACCGGGCCTGATCAAGGGCTTTGAAAAGATGTTACACCAAAGAGGAAATCATGCTGAAAGCAATGCATAAAACTGGGCTGGTATTTTTTCCCGCCTTTGACTGGGCAATCGATCCCACCCATCCGGAACGGGAAGAGCGGCTTTTGTACACCCAGGACCAGGTCACGGAAGAAGGCATTTTTGATATTCCGGGAATTATTGAATACAAACCTGCCCTGGCAACCCCCAAAGATATCCAGCGGGCACAGTTCTGTGTGCCGGATGAAGAGACCATCACCACGGAATCCCATCTCATCAGCGCCGGCGGGGCCAAGGTTATTGCCGATGCGGTCATGGGCAAAGAGGT
>JAABRW010000112.1 GCA_011390695.1 Desulfotignum sp. | reverse complement strand
GTGATCAACAATTGTGTGCTCCCTGTTCTGGAAGCGTTCAAACCGGATCTGGTGGTCAACTCGGCCGGCCAGGACAACCACTACACAGATCCCTTGACCAATATGAATTTCTGCGCCCAGGGATATGCCCAGCTCACCACCCTGTTAAAACCCGACATTGCGGTGCTGGAGGGCGGATATGCCATAGAAGGGGCACTGCCCTATGTCAACCTGGGTATTATTCTGGCCATGGCCGGCATTGATTACACAGGGGTGGTGGAACCTGATTACAACCCGGAAAAACTCAAACAGTCTGTGAGCATTACCGACAAGATCAAGAAAACCGTTGATCAGATCAACAACTTCTGGGCCCAGCGCCTTCAGCTGCGCGATGCTGCCGGCACCCCCGGAGAACTGCAGGTGCGGCACCGGGAAATCTATTATGACACAGACAATATCTTTGAACGGCAGAAAGAGCGGGTCAGAATATGCAGAGACTGCGGCGGCAGCTTTGAAATTGATTCCAGGGCCATGCCGGGGCTTCACATTCTGGGGGTGCATATTCCCATCAATGCCTGTAAAGCCTGTGTTGAAAAGGGGTATGAATTTTTTGAATCCGCACCTGCAGGCACCTATGACCGTATTTTCCTGATGGACCGGCCCAAGGATTCCTACCATACCAAATAGAATAGACTGTCCAGGCAATGAAACAAAGCGGCATTGGTATTCACCTTGAAACCAGATCCCGTGTGATACAGCGCATGCGGGATTTTTTTGGCCTGCACGGTTACCTGGAAGTGGAAACCCCCGTGAAAAGCCCTGCCATCATTCCGGAAGCCCACATTGATCCTGTGACCGCAGACGGGCAATTTCTCATGGCATCCCCGGAACTCTACATGAAACGGCTGCTGGCCAGGGGATATCCAAAAATATTTCAAATCTGCAAATGTTTCCGGAAAAATGAAAGGGGGCACCTGCACCTGCCTGAGCTGACCCTGCTGGAATGGTATGGGACTGGAGAGACCTACCTGGATCTCATGGACCAGTGCCAGGCACTGGTAAGGTATATCGCTGAAGGTTTAGGGTATGGTTCGTCCATCTCCTACCAGGGTCTTACCCTGGATCTTGCCGCCCCTTTTGACCGCATGACCGTGCACCAGGCATTTGAAAGACATGCCCCCAAATCCTGTGACCAGGCACTGGCTGATGGCAGTTTCCATGAGATTATGGGGTTTGGGGTGGAACCCTGCCTGGGCAGGAAGCGGCCGGTTTTTCTCATGGATTATCCGGTCTCCCTGGCCAGCCTGGCAGCTCCGAGCCCCGGAAATCCGGACCTGGCAGAGCGGTGCGAATTTTATATGGCCGGCATTGAACTGGCCAACGGGTTCACCGAACTAACAGACACCCGGGTCCAGAGCCGGCGGTTTGATGCTGAAAACCGGATACGGGCCGGTCAGGGAAGACAAGTGCTGCCCCTGCCAAAAACCTTTCTTTCTGAGCTGGATGCCATGCCGCCGGCTGCGGGCATCTCCCTGGGTGTTGACCGGCTTGTGATGCTTTTTGCCGATGCCGCCAGCATTGACCATGTGGTGGCATTCACCCCTGAGATCTGCTGATTCTTCTGTTGAGAAACAGCTGCCCGCTCTTTGCTTACAAATAAATCCCTGCTACTGAGAAACCCGCCCCTGGGTGCGGCAGAACCAGTACATGATGCCGCAGCCGGCAAGAAACAGCCCAACGGCCCATAGAATTTGCGCATCCGCAGTTGGCAGGATATTGACGTTGGTGTACACCGGAACATTTTCAACAATGGTGACTGCACCATCCAGTTTTACATACTGCTGCTTTACAACAATCACCTGCTTAAAAGGCCACAATGCCCACAGGGACCCTGCCATCAGGCCCAGAAGAAATGCCATGGTGGCATCATAATACCGTGTGAGAACATAATTCACCAGCCGCGCGAACAACAGGCCGCCAAACACAATTCCCAGTGTAAAACTACCCAGAAACACCATGGTGTCCAGATGAAAATATTTCACCGCTGAAATCGCGGAAAGTACATCAAAATATGCCCCCATGAGAATAAGCACCAGGGAGCCGCTGATACCGGGCAGCACCATTGCGGAAATGGATATCGCACCGCACAGGCCGGCATACAGATATTCCTGCACCGTATATCTGCCGGAGGAGAGTAACGGATTGTTTTTTGCGCCATCCAGGGTGTTATCCATCTTCTCCAGTTCATATTGGATCCGGTAATAATCAGATTTTTGTTTGACCTTGTCATAGGGGTTGACCTGCATGTAAACCGCCATTGTCATGGCAGCCCCCAGGAATACAAAAAGAATCAGATATACCCGCAGGGTCCTGAGCATCTTTGCCGGGATCAAAATGGACACCAGGATCAATCCGAAAAAGAATGCATAGGTTAAAGAAAAATGCTGCACCAGAAGGTATGTCATTAGAGAAGAAAGTCCGAAAATAGCAGCGGCAGCCCCGGTGATGAGCTTACATAAAAAAGCAAAATCATTTTGTTCTAAAAAAGCCGCAATTGCGCGGGTACTGCCTTTTTGGCCCAGGTACCTTATAAATCTTACTCCCAGATCCACGGTCTGAAATATAAAGGTTTTATTGATGCGGTTCAAAATGGCAAAGACCCGTTCATAGATATTGAAAACCAGCAGAAAGGTTCCGCCCGAAACCCCTGGAATAATATTGGCCGCCCCCAGACAAAACCCCATAAGCAGCTCTTTTAAAAACAAAGGAATAAATTTTCCCTGATACCGGAAAGACAGCCTTTTCTTATCCATTCCACCCATGCTGGCCGATGAGCTTTACAAACCGGCAGCCCCCCAGGTTTTCTTTTTTTATACCGGTATCGGTCTTTGTCAACTTCACAAGTTCCTGGGAAAAATGTCCCCCCACAGGCATGACAAGGCGGCCGCCATAAGCCAGCTGCTCCACCAGGGGCTGCGGTATCTGGTTTCCGCCGGCAGTTACAATGATGGCATCAAAAGGGCTTTCTTCTTTCCAGCCCTGGGTACCGTCGGAATACCTGGTCACAATGTTGTGGAGCCGCAGCCGGTCAAAAAGTGTGCGGGTCTGCAGAAAAAGCGGGTGGTTGCGTTCAATGGTATATACCCTGTAAACACATCTTGCCAGAATGGCTGCCTGATACCCGGATCCGGTACCGATTTCAAGCACGCGCTCAAACCCTTTCAAATCCAGGCTCTGGGTCATTTCTGCTATGATATAGGGCTGGGATATGGTCTGGCCCTCACCAATGGGCAGGGGAAAATCCCCATAGGCAGTGTCCACCAGGGCTTCACTTACGAACAAATGCCGGGGCACCTCATACATTGCCTGAATCACCAAAGGGTCGGTAATCCCCCGGGCAATGATCTGCCTGTCCACCATGTCTTTGCGCCACCGGGCAAATTTTTTGGGTTCATCGTTCATGAACCCCTTCATACCAGCATGTCCGGTTTCCGTCAAGCAGATACCGTCCCTTTTGCTGAAACACGCATGCTTCAGATTGATCAGTGCCGGGGATTCAGCCTATGGCGCTGCAGCAGCAGGTAATGCAGGCGAACGGACATCGCAATATTCCACACATACCGGATTTTGATCCCTGGTCTGGTTCAACTGTGCATAGGCGTTGATAATTGCTGAAATATCTGCCTCGCTCATGCCGTCCGGGTCGTCAAATCCCCTGGCGGTCAAACGGCCGCCGGTTTTATCGGGTCCCTGTTTCTCCGTTGCTTTTCGGATCCGGATGCCGTATTTTTCCGGATGCTTTCCCATGTCCGAAGTGGCTGTGAGCGTAAACCTGGAAGGTTTGAACCAGTTGAACACGCCATTGCAGCCCATACAGAACCCAAGGGTTTCCAGAGCGTCTTCCCAGGTTTCCCCGGGTACGCCCACCATGATATTCACATGGTTGTTGTAAAAACCTGCCAGTTTCATATGATTTACAAAGGTCTGAAGGACGGCGGGATCGTATCCCTTGTTCAACAAAGCCAGGATCCGGCTGCTGGCAGACTCCATACCCACGGTGCAGTGGAAGCCGCTTTTCTTGAGTGTCTTGAAAATCTCTGGGGTAAATCCGGTATCGACCCGTATAAAGGCATGCCAGTTTATCTCAAGGCCCTGTTCCAGAATGGCCCGGGCAATTTTCAGGGCATGGACGGGTGGGATGGCCTCAGCCAGCATTCTGAAACTGGAGAACCCCAAGTCTGTATAGTAGCGGATGTCGGAAAGAATATCAGTGGTTTTCCTGGGCCGGTAGGTCTTGTCCCGATGAAGGTTGACGTAGTCGCAAAAAGTGCATTTCTTCCAATAACAGCCTGCAGACTGCCTGATGGGTATTTTTGCTGCCCTGGGCATCTGCGCCAGTGCCCTGGGTCCGAAACGGTTGTAGTCGTAGACCGGTTTCGGGTTTTGATTACCGGAATATTGGATACCGGCGGTTTTTTCCCGTTGCTGTTCAAAGGTCAGAACCCCGTCCGACTCCCGGGGCAGCCTGCCCGCTTTTACCGCCCCAAGCAGGCGGGCCAGGGGATGTTCGCCCTCATATTGCACAAAAGAGTCCACAGGCAGCCGTGCGTGCATTTCAGCCAGCTCTTCCCGGCCCATCAGGGTAATAACCGGTCCCCCGAAGCAGATATGGACCGGGTCTGCCATTTGTTTTATCTGCCCGGCCAGCGCAACCGCCGGGGCCAGCTGCTGGGAAAAAGGGAGAGAAAATCCCACCACAGCAGGCCTGCTTTGGACAATTTCCCGGACAATTTCAGGATGCAGAAAATCCATCAAAGCCTGTATCTCCGGGCTGTCCACCAATTCCAGAATATCCGCACAAGAAAGGGTCCGGGTCTGGTATAGATGGCTGAACATCTTTTTATAGGTTTCACCAAAGACACGGGTATACCGGGTTCCAGCGATTTCCATGGCCATCAGATCCTGCACAGAATCCAATTGGGATATGATGCGGTCAGGAATACCGGCTCGGGTCTTTGGCTCAGATGACCTGGCAAGACAGAGCAGTGCGGCAAGGTTCAGGTCCACGGTTTTGGTATGGAATCCTTTGCTTTCAAGAAAACTGCTCAAAAAATGGGGGGCTGAATAGACCCGGTCTATTCGGTCCATTGGCGGGGGGAATATCAGTACAGCATCCAGCTGCTTCATAAAGAAGGCTCCTTTTATTCAGATTTTTATCTGTTATCTTTATCACAGACAATAACCTGGCGTGCATCCGGCAATCTCTGTATTCCGGTGCCAAAAATCCCCCATAGACCTGGTTGCCGGAGGCAAGACAGATGTAATATAATTTCTAACATCACCCTGACCAATTAGCTCATCTCCTGCATGATTCTTCACCTGCATCGCTGCGGTTGCTTCGCCTCATACAGGCAATTCAAAAAAAAGCGGTCCGGGTTTTCTGAAAGCCTTATACAGTGCCGGCAAAGCAAAAATACAGATTTCTACCCATATCGTCTCCAGCCGACATCAGGATATAATGTTGGAAAGAAAGTTTATAATCAGGATATGCTGAAACCAGGGAGGATATCATGGAAAATGATCGCATCATTAACAACACCATGCCAGGGCTGAGTGATCTGCCTTTCCTGCCGGCATTGGCTGATATGGAAGGCCGGTATGCGCAGGGCGGTATATATCCGGAAGAGGATGAATTGGCCAGTGCGCTGTGCCTGGTGAACCTCATGATCAGCAGAAACCGCATCTTCAGGAATGAACCATCCGCCGGCCGGGCAGCCCAGCAGATAAAAGAGTTTTAGATCATTTTAAATTTTATAGATCACCCGTTTATCAGTAATAATGATATCAACGGTATGTTTTCTGGAATCCATCTGAATCTGGTCTACAATCTGCTCTTCAAAGGCAAGAGAGACCTTTCTGCACGTTTCGGGCAGCCTTGTGATGAGTTTGGTATAATAATTGTTACCAAACCCTATGCGGCCGCCTTTATCGTCAAAAGCCAGGCCCGGAATAAAGGCGATATCAATCTCATCCAGAGAAACCTTTTTACATTTTTCAGGATCCGGTTCAAGCACATCACTGGCATTGGGCAACAGGTCTTTCTCATAATCGGTGATTTTACACAAATGAAACGCATTTTTGGCATCTGTGAATACTGGCAGAACAATTGTTTTTTCGATATGAAGCGCTTTTCGAATAATCCTTTCCATGGGAATTTCCACGCTGCCGGCTGTATGCATGAATGATACCTGGGCTTCCATGAAATTGGCAAATTCAAAGACTTTGTTCTCAATCTGATAGTATTTGGCTTCCCGTTCCTGTTTTGTGACTGCATCAAGCCTTTCAGCCACCTGGGCCAATATGCTTGTTTTGGTATTTTTCACCTCTTCCATAATCACTTTTCCTTATGGTTACAAAAAAATATACCAGAATATTATACACAAGTGCCTGATTGTCAACATGCAATAATCATTGACTGTTCATATGTCCCATGCTATTTGGTTACAATTATAAAACACATATGACATGCGCGTTTATCAACCAGAAAACAGGCAGAACAGGGAAGACAATGCTGGATGCAAAATATATTATAAATAACCTGGAAACCGTTCAAAAAGGAATGGAAAAACGCGGTACTGCAGTTGATTTTTCAGTACTGATGGAAAATGAGGAAAAAAGAAAAACCCTTCTGCTGCAAATTGAGGAATTGCGCCACCAGCGCAATAAGGTTTCTGATGAAATTGCCGCAATGAAACGGTCGGGCAAAGATGCCCAGCCCAGCATCGACAGGATGCGGTCTGTTTCAGAAACCATCAAATCGCTTGACAAAGACCTTGGTGAGGTTGAAACCGCCATCCACACCTTTTTGATTAACCTGCCCAACCTGCCCCATACAGATGTGCCCAAAGGAAAAGATGATTCCCAGAACCGTCTGGAAAAAACCCACGGCTCCCCCCGGGTTTTTGATTTTCATGTCCAGGACCATGCCGATATAGGTGAAGCCCTGGGAATTCTGGATCTTGGCAGGGCTGCCAAACTGGCCGGCGCCCGCTTCCCTTTGTATCTGGGGTCTGGTGCCAGATTGGAGCGGGCCCTGATCAATTTCATGCTGGACATCCATACAAAAGAGCATGGATACAAAGAGACCCTGCCACCTTTCATTGTCAACAGAACCACCATGACAGGTACGGGCCAGCTCCCCAAATTTGAAGCGGATCTGTTCAAGCTGGAGGGCCTGGATTATTACTTGATTCCCACCTCAGAGGTGCCGGTGACCAATATTTATGCCGGCGAAATACTGGCTGAAGAAGACCTGCCGTACAAATTTACCGCCTATACTCCCTGCTTCAGATCCGAGGCCGGCTCATACGGCCGGGATACCAAAGGACTGATCAGACAGCACCAGTTCAACAAGGTGGAAATGGTGAAAATCACTGCCCCTGAATCCTCTTTTGCAGAACTGGAATCCCTTCTGGCAAATGCGGAAACCATTCTCCAGCGCCTGGAACTGCCCTATCAGGTGCTTACCCTGTGCACCGGAGATCTGGGATTTTCCGCCACCAAAACCTATGACATTGAGGTATGGATGCCGGGACAGGACAAATACAGGGAGATCTCATCGTGCAGCAACTGCCTTGACTTCCAGGCACGCCGGGCCAATATCCGCTTTAAACGCAAAGATGCAAAAAAACCCGAATTCTGCCATACCCTGAATGGATCAGGCCTTGCCGTGGGAAGAACCTTTGCCGCAATCCTTGAAAACTATCAGCAGCCGGACGGCACAGTCAAAATACCCGATGCCCTGGTACCCTATATGGGAGGTCAAAAAACAATCACCCATGAAACCTGAACTGTTTCCGGAACATATCCGGCCCCATCTTATTCCCAGGCCGACAGGGGCTTTGTATTACAAATGCCTGGGCTGCGGTGCCGGGTATCCAGTGGAAAAACTGTTGTATGTCTGCCCGGCATGTGATGCTGTCCTGATGCTCCATAACCGGAACCAGGAAGATCTCCATAAAATCGAAGGGACAACCTGGCAGCAGATATTCGACTATCGCAGGATGCTGAAAATGCCCGCCCTGAAAGGTATTTACCGGTACCATGAATTCATCGGTCCGGTGATTCCCCTGGAATCCATTATCTATCTGGGAGAAGGCCACACCCCTGTTGTGGCGGCATCCGGCTTTCTTACGGAAAAGGTCGGGCTGCATTTCTATTTTAAAAACGACGGCCAGAATCCCAGTGCCTCATTCAAGGACCGGGGCATGGCTTCCGCCCTTTCCAGCATCAAATTTCTCCTTGACCAGGGGCTGGTTTCAGATGTCATTGCGGTGTGTGCATCCACAGGAGACACCTCTGCAGCAGCGGCATTGTATGCCTCTTACCTGAGGCCCCTGATCAAATCGGCCGTGCTTTTGCCCCACAAAAAAGTCACGGTTCAACAGCTGTCCCAGCCTTTGGGCAGCGGTGCCAGTGTGTTTGAAATACCTGGTGTGTTTGATGACTGCATGAAAATAGTGGAACATCTGTCCACCAGATATTCCGTGGTGCTGCTCAATTCCAAAAATGCCTGGCGGATTCTGGGACAGGAATCCTATTCCTATGAAATCGCCCAGGATTTTGACTGGGATATGG
>JAABRW010000111.1 GCA_011390695.1 Desulfotignum sp. | reverse complement strand
AAACACCTGATATTGGAATATGAAATCATGAAGCGTACTCCTGCATGGATGATGAGGATGGATAAGGGTATCAGCCGGCTGAGCCGGGCTGGAATGGCTATCGGCATGGGATGGGTCCTGCTGATGATGTTTCTGACCACCCTGGATGTGGTGTTGCGTTACTTTTTTTCCAGTCCCATTCCCGGTGCCCTGGAGGTCAGTGAAATTATGCTGGCCATATTCGGTTTCCTGGGAATCGCCTATACCCATGGCGTTGGTGCCAATGTCCGTGTGGCCATGCTGGTGGAGAAACTGCCCACGCGGGCAGCCGCTGTTTTGAACCTGTTGACGGGCTTGTTGTGTTTTCAGATCGTTATCATGCTGGTGTGGTATGGCGTGGTGATGGGTGTGGAGGAATACCAGTTCGGCACCACCACCGACAGTCTAAAGATTCCCCTGTATCCGCTTCATTTCCTGCTCCCTGTCGGGGCGCTTTTGCTGTCCCTGGAAATTGTAAAGGAAATGATTGCATCGCTGTCAGAAATTATCACTGGGCATGCTTTACAGTAAACTTCAGGAAAGAATAGGAATATGGATCCGCATACAATAGGCATCATCGGCATTGCAGCGTTGTTTTTTCTTCTTTTGATCGGCATGCCCATCGGTTTTTCCCTGGCATTTGTGGGATTCTGGGGGATCAGTTTCATGACCGATATTTCCGTTGCCCTCCCCACCCTGGTGAAATCATTTTACGGCACCTTTACCACCTATTCCTTTACGGTCATCCCGTTGTTTGTCATCATGGGAGAGTTTGCAACGGCCTCCGGCCTGAGCCAGGGGATCTATACGGTGGCGGACAAATGGCTGCGGCGGCTGCCGGGGGGACTGGGTATCGCCACCATCGGTGCCTGTTCCGGCTTTGCCGCCATTTGCGGTTCATCTGTCGCCACCGCCGCCACCCTTGGCCGGGTGGCGCTGCCGGAAATGAAAAAATATGATTATGATACCCAGCTGGCTACTGGAACTGTCGCCGCCGGGGGAACCCTGGGATTTTTAATACCACCGAGTATCGGATTTGTGGTCTATGGGATTCTCACCGAACAATCCATCGGCAAACTGCTGATAGCCGGTTTTCTGCCCGGTTTTCTGCTGGCATTGGCCTTTTGCATCATTATTGTGATCTGGGTGATGGTCAAGCCTTCGGCAGCGCCGCAAAACCCTGAACGGGTGACATTTCTGGAAAAACTGGCTGCCCTGCTGACGGTCTGGGAGCTGATCGCGGTATTCTGTCTGGTGATGGGGGGCATCTATCTGGGATTTTTCACCCCGAATGAAGCCGGTGCCCTGGGCGCTTTTTTCCTGTTTGTTATTACACTTGCCAAGAAAAAGATGACCTGGAACAGCCTGTTGGAAGCCCTGAAAGCCACCACCCGGGTGTCGGTGATGATATTCATGATTCTGGCCGGTGCCTATGTATTCACCTATTTCATGGCCCTGACCATGATTCCCATGAAGCTGTCCATGTGGCTGGTTCAGATGGACCTGTCCCCCTATTTTATCCTGTTTATCATCCTTGTGGGATATGTGATTCTGGGGTGTTTTCTGGATGCCACCTCAATGATGGTGCTGACCCTGCCGGTCATTTTTCCCACCATTCTTGAACTGGGGTTCAATCCCATCTGGTTCGGTGTCATCTCCGTTCTCATGATGGAAGCCGGCCTGATCACCCCGCCCCTGGGATTGAATATTTTTGTGATTTCCGGCGTGGCCGGTGTGCCCATGGGTGAGGTATACAAGGGGACGGTTGTTTTTTTGCTTGCCATTTTTGTGGTTGTGTTTCTGATAACGGTATTTCCCCAGATAGCATTGTTTCTGCCGGGTGTAATGAAGTGAGTCCTGGTGAAAAAATATCGATAGAAACAGATGGTCTTTGATGTGTGCGTTACAGCCATGCCCTGACGGGCACATAAAATACTGGAACAATCCGGCAGACTGTTTGGTTGTTCCATATCAATGTAATTACGATAACCAGTTGAAAGGAAAATGAAACATGTCTGCTAATGAAAAACCCCAAATTCGAACCATTTATACCATTGTGGACGAAACCCATGCCGACGGGCAGACAAGACTGGATACCCCGACCCGGAAAGCGGCCTGCGCGGCCGTGTTCAAAAACCCGTATGCCGGAGTCTATCAGGTGGATCTGTCTTTGCTGTATGCATGGAGTGAACAGATCGGTGAAATGCTGACCCAAAAAGCTGTAGCAGCCCTGGGAATAGATCCGGACAAGGTGGAAAGTTACGGCAAGGCAGCCATCTGTGGACTGGACGGGGAACGCGAACATTGTGCCGCCCTGATGCATCCGGCCCTTGGAAAGCCCATCCGTGCCAATGTGGGCGGCGGCAAGGCCCTGCTGCCATCGGCCAAGAAGCTGGGTGGCCCTGGATGTGCCATTGACCTGCCCCTGGGTCATAAGGATGCGGCCTATGTGCGGTCTCACTTTGATGCCATGGAGGTGCGGATACCGGACGCTCCCCGGGCCGATGAACTGATTTTGATCGTCGGGGTCACCGATTCGGGCCGGCCGGTGCCCCGGGTAGGCGGGTTGACCACCGGTGAAATTGTCGGTGAGGATGGATTGCGGTAAACGGTCCCGACATTTATGAAAGCCGTCAGCCGTCAGCCATCAGTACTCAGCAACAGCCAAAAGCTAACAGCTAACAGCTAAAGGCTAAAAGCTAACCGCTAACAGCTAACCGCTTTCCCGTTGTGCCCGTCAGGGCATGGGGGTTATTAAAAAATATATATGGCAAGGATGAGTGAAAAGTGACACAGAACAGGGTTACCGTGCAGTTTACACTGAACGGCAAAAAAAGGGTGAAGGATATTTTACCTGAACAGTCTGCACTTCAGGTGATCAGAGATGAACTGGGCATGAAAGGGACCAAGGAGGGATGCGGCATCGGAGAATGCGGGGCATGTACCATCGAGGTAAATGGTCAGGCAGTCAATGCCTGCCTCATGTTCGGAGTGCAGCTGGACGGCTGCAGGGTCATGACTGTGGAGGGCCTGACCGAAGAGGGGCGCCTGCATCCGGTCCAGGAAAAATTTCTGGAAGGACATGCCGTGCAGTGTGGTTTTTGTACACCCGGGCTGCTCATGAGCACCCATGCGCTGCTGGGGGACAATCCTGCACCGGAGGACGACCAGATTGTCGAGGCCATTTCAGGTAATATCTGCCGGTGTACCGGATATCAGCAGATTTTCTCATCGGTCCGTGCCGCCTGCAGTCTGTCCGGTCAAGGCAGTGACCGGGAAAATCAAGACAGTAAGGGAGAGAGGTTCTGATATGACAGCCATGACCTGTATCCGTCCGGAAAATCTGGATGAAGCGGTTGATTTTCTCCATCACCATGGCCCGGAAACCCATATACTGGCAGGGGGAACCGATCTGATGGTGGAGCTGCGGTCAGGGAAACATCACCGGCCATATCTGCTTGATATCTCCCGGATCAATGCGTTGAAAACGGTTCAGATCAGTGACGATCTGACCCGGCTGCACATCGGCTCCGGGGTGACACTGACCCGGATCAATACCCTGCCCCTTATCAGGGACCATGCCCCGGCACTGCATAAGTGCAGTTTCACCTTTGCCAGCAGGCAGATCCGCAATATGGCAACCATCGGTGGAAATGTGGCCCATGCATCCCCCTGCGGGGATACCATCCCGCCTCTGGTGATCCACGAGGCAGAGGCTGTGGTGGCCAGCAAAGACGGCAACCGGACCATTCCCCTGCTGGAGATGAACAAGGGGGCGTATCAGAGTGTCCTTCATCCGGAAGACCTGGTGGTGACATTTATTTTACAGGCCAGGCAGCCGGGATTTTCCGATTTTCAGAAGATCGGCCGCAGAAAAGCCCTGGCCACCTCCCGGATGAGCATGGCGGTGATGGCGGATAAGGATGACCAGGGCCGTATCTCTTTCATCCGGTTTTCACTGGGGGCCTGTACCCCTACCCCCCAGCGGATGCATGATGTTGAATCCCTTTTTACCGGTAAAATCCCCAGTGTCAAACTGATCAATCAGGGGGCCGGCCTTCTGGCGGAAAAAATGGTTGAAATCACCGGGCGGCGGCCATCCATAACCTATAAAGAACCTGCGGTGCAGGGACTTTTCAAACGGATGATCTATCCGATGGTGACATGGTGCAGACAATGAGCAATGACAAGTATCATACAGTTGGTAAAAGCATTCTTCGCAGGGGTGCGGAAGAGCGGCTGACAGGCAAGCCGATTTTCTGTGCGGACATGGAACCGGAAAACGCGCTGTATCTGAAAGCGGTCCGGAGCCGCCATCCCCATGCCAAAATCCTGGGGATCGATGCATCAGCGGCGATGTCGGTTCCGGGTGTGGTGCAGGTGTTTACGGCAAAGGATATCCCCGGAAAAAATCTGATGGGAATCATCAACAAGGATCAGCCGCTTCTGGCGGAAGACAAGGTCCGGTCCCTGGCAGATCCGGTGGCCCTGGTGGCGGCCCGAACTCCCCTGGCCGCCGACCTGGCCGCGGCCGCGGTATCTGTGGACTATGATCTACTGCCGGCGGTTTTTGATCCGGAAGAGGCTCTGGCCCCGGACGCGCCGCAGATCCATGCCAAAGGCAATGTGATGGTGCAAAAAAAGGTCTGCAGAGGCGATGTGGCCGCCGCATTTGACAAGGCCCATACCATTATTGAAAAAACCTACCAAACCAGTGCCATCGAGCATACCTATCTGGAACCGGATGCCGGCATCGGTTTTCCGGATGAAGACGGGACCCTGGTAATTTACGCGTCCACCCAGAATCCCCATTATGACCACAAAGAAGTGGTCTCCCTGCTGGGGCTGGAAGACCATGCCGTCCGCATTATCCAGGCAGCCACCGGCGGGGGATTCGGTTCCAAACTGGACATGAACGTTCAGGGATTCATCGGACTGGCCCT
>JAABRW010000110.1 GCA_011390695.1 Desulfotignum sp. | reverse complement strand
ACAAGGGAACACCCTGCAATTACCGAATATTGGACTGCAATCAGGCCTTCTGCCGGATAACCGGAATCAAAAAGGAAACGGCAGTTGGGAAAACCGCCACCCAGCTCTACAAAACAGAATCACCGCCTTACCTGGATGTGTATACTAAAGTTGCATTGTCGGGTGAACCGGCTGAGTTTTTCACTGAATATGCCCCCATGGAAAAACATTTTCTTGTTTCCGTGGTTTCTCCTCGAAAGAATTTTTTTGCCACAATTACCTCTGATATAACAGAAATCAAGCATGCTGAAGTGGAGCGGGAAAAACTCCAGACACAGCTCAACCAGGCCCAGAAGATGGAATCGGTAGGCCGTCTGGCCGGCGGCGTGGCCCATGATTTCAACAATATGCTGGGGGTGATCCTGGGACATACGGAACTGGCACTATTGAAGGCGGATGAAGATAACGATTTGATTTCCGACTTACAAGAAATCCAAAATGCTGCAAAACGTTCGGCTGATATCACAAAGCAGCTGCTGGCGTTTGCCAGAAAGCAGACTATTTCCCCCAGACAGCTGGATTTGAATGATACCGTGGAGAGCATGCTGAATATGTTGCGCCTACTTATCGGTGAAGATATTGACCTGTTCTGGAAGCCGTCCACCCATCTGTGGTCCGTAAAAATGGACCCATCTCAGCTCGACCAGATCCTTGCTAATCTATTTGTGAATGCACGGGGTGCCATTGACGGAGTTGGAAAAATCACCATAGAAACCGGAAGAAAATCATTTGATGAAGAATACTGCAAAGAACACCCTGACTTTATCCCAGGTAATTTTGTACTGCTGGCAGTCAGTGACAATGGGTGTGGTATGGACAAGGACACTTTGGACAATCTGTTCGAACCGTTTTTCACCACCAAGGGGTGCTGGATGATGGCGTGGCATTTATTCAAAAGCCGTTTTCCATGGCGGACATGACGGAGAAGGTGCGGGAAGTTTTGGATATGGTTCCATCCATGAAAAAATGATGGGTGCAAGTATCCAACAATCGTTATACGAATCCGAAAAATATTTTTTTCTACATGTATCCCTCCCGGAAAGTACATAAAAAACCTGATTGAAGTTTGAAAAGAAAGATGAAATTATACGTTCACAACGTATCTGGAAAAAGCGTATAGAAGGAGGTGAAAGAAAGCACACAATGTCATTGTATTTTCCGGATATTCAGGAAACATCGGGGTGGTTTTCCCCGACAAAAATTTAGATGAATATTCAATTCTCGATATAGATTTAGATTACTTCAACATAGTAGAACAACCGACTGAATATATAGATTGTTTAAAGCAGATGGTAGCGGAGCACCATTTGCAGCAGACGTTCAGAGGTTTATTGATAATTGTCGGGCCTCATCTGAAAGAATTGACAGGCATAATGCCAATGACGTTTCCAATGATCTAACCAAAATTAAAAGGGGTCCAATCATGTACCGATTTGTGTTGTTGTTTATAATTACAGGGCTTATATGTTGGTCAGGCAATATCGGGGCCAAGGAGATAAACCTCAATGCAGGAGAAATCTTCCACCAAGGGGACCTCACCGTCACCTGCGGCTGGGGCCAGGCATCGACTGATCCAACAGCCCTGGCCATTAAAGATTGCCAGTACTGGGATACTTTCAACCAAAAGTGTCTGTTTGAAAAAACGACTTATGTGTACAAAAATATCGAGTGCATTGAAGAGTGCCAGCACTGGGATGAATTCAACAGTACCTGTCATTACCGGACTACGTGTACGTTCTATCCGTCTCAGAAATCATTTGTGAAGACGACATGCGAAAGGTTTGATGACTTCAAAAAGACCTGCCTGCAAACGAGGGATACGAAGATCTCACGCTGAGAGAGAGGTGGGATTTAGATTCTTCGCAATCTGTCTCCAATAGATATTGTATATGAATCTTTTTCAGCAATGACTTTTTCAGAAAATCGGAAATCTGATCATTTCCAAAATTTGAATGATAAGAAGCTCAAAATATGTGGTTTTTCTTATTTTCATGTCACCGTGGAGATGAGCTCACATCGACGGGGGGGCACAGGGTCGTGAGACAGTTTGGTCCCTATCTTTCGTGGGCGCCGGATTATTTATACAAAGCCCTGTCCGGTTACGGCAACCGGACAGGGCTTTTTTGTTTTTACCGTTGTTCCACCGGGAATTTGGCCCGGAACCATTCCTGCCGTCCGCCATCAGTTTTCGTGCCAGACCGGCACTTGTGTCTTTAGATCCACAGTTCAGAGACCGGGGTATCAGGGGTGAACTGGTCCGCTATCTGGGCCAAAAAAAGCTCGGCAGTTGCCAGGGCATCGGTGAGGGCATGGTGGGGCCGGTATGGGGGGAGGTTATACCTTTCCCGTGCATGGGCAAGGCGCAGGGACGGGCTGTTTTTTTCTCCCATCCACCGCTGGATAAAATTGGGCCTGGATACCGGATGTTTCCGCGATTCCAGTTCCATGGTATCCACCACCGGAAAATCCAGGGGATCGCCGGTCAGGTTCTGGACCGCTCTGCCCAGAAATTCTCTTTCAATCCGGCTGTAGTGTGCCAGGATCACCCGGCCGGCCATGGCCTGTAAGAGGGGACCCAGAATGGCGGAAAAATTTGGACTGATACCCATATGGGTATGGGTGATACCATGGATGGTGGTTTGTATATCAGGTCTGACCTGTTCCGGCTGGACTACCCAGTACCGGGCACCGCTGCAGAGGATGCGGTCATAAAAAAGGGGAAGAAACCCCACGCTGATAATGGCATCTTTTTTTGCATCCAATCCTGTGGTCTCCAGATCCAGGGCCAGAAACGCCACCTGCTGCACCGGCGTATTGCCGGGAACGTGTGCAGCCTGATAATAGGCTTTAAGCCTTGGATCTTTTGCCTGGTCAGACAGAAATGAAAACCGGGACTGCCAGTCCACCGCCTGTCTGTCTGATGATTTTTCCGGCCGGTTCATTTTTTGGAAGGGTCCATGCCGGTCTGCATGGCAGGCGATACATTATACCGGTATTTGAGAAAGGACTGGGCCTGGGCCACGATCTGGAAAGCATCTTTGAGATGGTTGCGTTCAAAGGAGGAAAGGGTTTCCGGTATGACATTGTTGTCCGGAGATATGCCTGCTTCCACCTGCCGGGCCTGGTGACGGATACGCACAATGGAAATCAGTTCAAGGGCGTGCAGCAGATCATCGCCTGCGCCTTCTGCCAATAGATGCGTTTTTTTGATATGGTTCAGCCGTTCTTCCGTATTGAGCGGCATGGCGCCGCTGGCCAGCGAATGGACCCGGGCCAGATCGGCAATGGGTGCTGTACCCCGGCGCTTGAGGTTGAAGCTTTTTTTGTGCCGGCCGTCATGCTCCAGTACAAATTTGCGGAAAAAGCCCAAAGGCGGGCGGCGCAGCAGGGCATTTCTGGCCAGGCAGGCCAAAAATCGCCGGCTTTGCTGTGCCTTGTCAAGAATCAGTTTCCGCAACTGGTTGGCAAAACCGGTTTCACCGAAAATTTCCTCGAGGTCAAAAAAAATGGAGGCATGGAGCAGGGCTTCGGGATCCGGTGTATCGATCCAGCCTGTAAAGTATGTTTTCCAGACAGATAATGGCTGCCGCCACTGGATATTGGTGGCCATGATATCACCTGTGCAATAGGGGAAACCGCACTGGTCAAGGCCGTCACTTAAAAATTGGGCCAAGGCCTTAAAATAGGCATCGTGAATATCCGGATCAAAGGCATCGTCCAGGACAAAGGCGTTATCCTGGTCTGTAACAATGGTCATTTCATCTCTGGCCATGGATCCCAGGGCCAGAAGGCAATAAGGGACAGGCGGCGGACCCAGTTTTTTTTCTCCTAGCTGGAGCAGGCGCTGGGAAAGACTGACGCCTATGCGGGATATGGCAGTGCCAATGGTATGGGAATTGGCATGTTCATTTACCAGCTGGACAAAGAGCTGTCGGATTTTCGGGGTTATGGCTGCCAGTTCTGCCACTGTTTTCTGCCGGAAAATATCCCCCACCAGATAGATGGATCCATGGGATTCATAACGGATCAGGTCTGCCACCGTAATGACCCCCACAGGCTGCTGCTGGTCCAGGATGGGCAGATGGTGGAGGTTGTGGCGCATCATGGTCAGCATGGCGTCAAAGGCATAGTCCCGGCTCTGGAGACATATGATATCTGTGGACATGATTTCCTTCACCGGTGTGGACAGAGGCAGGCCTTTGGCAATGGCCCGTTTCCGCAGATCCCTGTCTGTGACCAGCCCCACAATGGGTGACTGGTCCCCGGGAAGATCATTTTCCACAATCACCAGGGAAGAAACCCGTTTTTGGGTCATGAGCGCAGCTGCCTGCTGGATGGAGATATGCGGTGGGGCGCTGACAATATTCTGGCGGATCATTTTGTGAATCCGTGATGTCATCAAAGGGTTCCGGTTTTTCTGCACAGATCTGCCCAGGGCGTTTTCCAGCCGGGTACTGTGGTCTTCTTCCATGAAATCAGCAAACCGGTCATAGGTATCAATTAAATGCTGGAACCGGGCATCCGGTATTTTATACACCAGGGTGTCCTCAATCGCCCTGGCTGCATACCGCACCTTTTTTTTGCGCAGCAGGGCAAACTGGCCAAAACATTCTCCTTCTCCCATGCGGGTATACAGTTCACCCGAACTTCTCAGTATTTCAACAGCACCGCTGCGGATGACAAAGAGGAAATGGTTTTCCTGACCACTTTCCAGGATCATGGACCCGGCCTGGAAATATGCCACTTCAATATGGGGGACCAGTTCATCCACAACATGTTTGGGCAGGTTTCGGAAAGGGGGGTGGGAAAATAAATGATCCCGGATTTCAAACAATTCAATTTCCATGAAACTGATTATACCTGTAAACGATTATTTTTCAAACCGGCAGGTAAAAATTTTTTTTCTTTTCTTTGGTGACCGATATCTGATAAA
>JAABRW010000109.1 GCA_011390695.1 Desulfotignum sp. | reverse complement strand
CCCGGTTCGATACTTTCGGCAATGTCATCCTGGAGGCGATGAGCTGTGGGGCGGCTGTGGCTGCCTATGCGGAAAAAGGACCGCTGGACATCATCCAGACACAGCAAAACGGCATTCTGGCCGATGACATCACCGGTCTGGCCGCCGGCATTGCCTGTTTTGTAAATGATGCCGCTTTGCGCAGAAATCTGAAGGAAAACAGCCTTGTCCGGGCAAAGGCATTTTCATCTGAAGCTATTTTTCACCGGTTTTTAACACGCCTGGGACTGGCAGATGCGGCAGAGGTCCCTAATTTTGACAAAAATATCCGGCCGGTGAAAAAATCACACGCCGCATAGTACAAGTATCTCTGTACTGGAAAACCTCAAAAATAGAGACAGTCTTAATAACACCCATGCCCTGCCGGGCACAAGAGATGACGAAAGCCTTCAGCCGTAAGGTATTAAACTTAACACTTAAAACTTAACACTCTCATATAAATAGGGCAGGGACTGCTTTTTTTCAATTTCCTCAAGGGCTTTGATGGAAAGGGTGGCCCAGGGCTGCACTTCCAGACGTCTTTCATCGATGGGTTCGCCGGTGAGTTCACAATAGCCGAATCCGCCCTCTTCAATTCTTTCCAATGCCCTTTCAATCTGGGTGATCAACACATCACAGCGCCGGGAAAAATCGATCTCCTTTTCAATGTTGCTCATCAAGATACTCTGGTCCACCACATCCGCATGCTTCATTTTCAGGCTGCGGATATTTTTTTTAATGTCAGTCCGTTTCCGGACCAGTTCCTGTTGTTTGGCCAGCAGTTTCTCCTTGAACCAGGACAGCTTTTCATTGTCCAGGCAAGGGATGAAAGTGTGGTTCATATCTGTTGATGACGGCAGTAAACTGTTCATGGCAGACTCCTGATAAAAAATTTGACATACCTTGTATGTAACCCGGTACCGTTATGCCGGTATTATTGCAGTATTAAAAATGGATTAAATCCGTGTTTTTTCCACATGAAAGAAGATGCTGGATCCCGTGACCACGCTTTTCCCGGTGTGGAGAAAGGCGGCGGCCCAGACTCCCTGAACAAAAAGCACCATCCAGGGATTCCAGAGGGCGGATACCGCCTCATGGAGGCGGGGAAGGGGCAGGCTGGTGCCCACCGGCAGCAAAAGGGCCATGGTACCGGCACAACCGAAGGTGGCCAGGGCCATGATCTGGTAGGCAGAGATGGTCAGGCCGCCTCGGAAATCCGCCCGGAGAAATTCGGAAACAAACCGCCATATCTGGGTGACAGCCAGGGTGACCAGAAAAGCAAACCGAAAGTATCCGTTCAGAAACAGGGCTATGCCAGCCAGCCCGGCCACGGTATACAGGGTTGCCGTGATAATCTGCACGGGCACTACCTTTTGCCCGTCATACCCGGAGGCATAGGTGATTTTTTTCAAAGGACCGGTAAACACCAGGTAAAACCGGGAAAACAGTTTTTGCATAAAGGGATGGCACTGGTCCAGGGGTTTGCCGTAGCAGCAGCCGAAACTGATGCAGGCCAGGCGGCCCAGGCCTTCGCCGAATGCATAGGCAATGGATACCGCAGACAGCAGCACCATCGGCTGCACAGGACCAGCCATGACCGGTCCCGGGATCCGGTTGATGAAAAACACCAGCACAGGTGATACCAGGATGCCGGCAAACACGGCACCGCCCACGGTCAGGGTGCCTTTCTTTTTTTCCACTATCCGGGCGATGATCCTGGAGGCGGGCAGGCATACGGCAAGCACGCCGGCGACAAACAGGCACACCCCGGGCAGGGGAATCCGGGCCGCAGTGGCGAGGACCAGAAACAGGATCACGGCAAAAGTATAGGCATTGGCGGACAGCAGCCCGTAATAGGTGAGATTGCGGCCCTGCCATCCGGCACCGGTTTTGTGCCGGGGCAGCACCGCCATGATCTGCCATTTTTCCTCTGGCAGGGATGTGAACCCCCACCACAAAGATCCTGCCACCATCATTGCCAAACCTGTGATAAAAATGATCTGCTCCATCAGACTGCCTTTCCTATGGTTTCTCTGACCTGGATATCGGTTTCCACCAGCGGGGTGCAAAAATGGGTCGAGAAACGGGTTTTCACATCACAGCGCCGGGTGTTTTCAAGAAGATCCCGGCAGAATTGGATGCGGTTTTTTTGATATACCAATACCACCGTGGAACTGCCGGGCCTGAAAAGGCTTTTGGGCTGCCCTTTTTTAAGGAACACGCCCTGCTTTACCGGCATGACCGGATCATACTGATCCGGACTGTAGCACTGCACGATGCGGCCGATCATCAGGGCCACAATTTCCACCATGGCAACCAGACCCACACCGGAACCGTCTGCCACATCCGTGTCAATAATGGTCACCACCCGGCGGTTTTTGGAGTACGGGGTGAACGACCGCACCACGGCCCCGGGGTTGCAGGAATGGTATTGGCCGTTGATTTCATAAATATCCACCACCTTTCCCGATACCGGAACATGGTTGTAGTGGTACTTGTCCGGTGTCAGGCGGAACACGGCATAATCCCCGTGTCTGAATGCCCTGCGCCACCGGGCCCTGTCCATTCCGATCAATTCGTCATACTGAAAGAATTTTTCCTTGATGAACAGGTCGCCGGTATCTGCAAAAGAGCCTGTCAGGACCCGGGCATCTGCCGGCGACACCACAGCCCAGGGATCATCTGTCATGGGCCGGCATTCCCAGAACCGGATCCGGCGTTCAAAAAACCGGCGCAGGGTGTTCAGCCTGTCCACCGGCCCGTATATGTCTCCGGCAGGGATGCCCATGCGGTGCAGGAACCCGGCAGGATCTGAGATGGTTTTTTTCAGGGGCAGGTCGTAGCTGAGAAATCCCAGCAGGGCCGAACCCCTGGCAGATACCAGAAGACGGAACATGGCAGGGGCATTCTCCCGGATTACGGAATACAGGGTGCAAATGGTCCGGTCATGCAACAGGGTTTCCGTTTTGATCCCGGTGCTGCCCCGCTGGATATACTGGTGGATATGTTGGGTCATGGTGCAGGGGACTTGTCTTTACAGGGGTTCATTCTGGCTGGTCTCCAGTCCCACGTATAAAATGATCAAAAAAATCAGTTTTTTTGTGTTTTCCACGGAAAGGGTGCGGCTCATCAGGGGCATTTTCACACTGGTTAGAAAAATATCCAGATCCAGGTCAGGAAGAATGGTGCGGATGATATCCTTGAAAGCCGGCTCCCTGAAACTGGCCCACAGATCCATTCGGGTAAATTCATTGATCAGCATCTTGAATCCCTCTGTCATGTGCCGGCTGCAGAGGATGTCCCGGTAATAGGTTTCCGCATGCCGGTTGAATGTGTCCCCTGCATAGTGCATGGGATTTTTTTTCTTCTGGGTCTGTAAAATGCCGGTGACCAGTTTTCCGCCGGCGGACCGGGTGTCCGGAGAGTTGATACGTCCCTGGAGGTCGGATAGCGCGGCCTGCATGCGGAAAGAGTCGGCCAGAGCCCTGGCGTCGGTTTTCAGGGTATCGATCAGGGCCTGTTTGTAATCAAAGAGTTTGATCCGGGTATAGCCAGGATACCGCCGGCTTTTGCGTGTGTTGGGAATCCGGGATACGATTTTTACCAGGAACCGGTTCCGGGTGTTTGTTTTTACGTAAAAGGTGGGCAGGTTGACCGCGGCACAGAAAAACATCTGGCGGCGCTCGCTTTCCACCCCGGGGGTGTCGGGAATCATGGCATGGGTGACATCTCCGTTGAGAACATACTGAAAAGCCAGGGCCGTGATCAGGGTCTGCAGGTCGGCCGCCCCTCCCATATCGGTAAGGATATCTTCAAAAATACTGTAATACCGGTGCTCAAATCCGCTGTATCCCATACGGTCGAATTCCCTGAGCCGGACCAGCTGGTACAGGGGCATGCAGGTATCAAAAATACCCATCTGGGCCAGGTCGCTGCCCAGACGGCCACTGTTTCCCGGTGTGCCGTCCAGGGCCGGGCTCTGGTCTGTGCTCATCAGCGAGACCAGGTAGTCCACCAGCCGGAAGTCCGGCACAAAATCCCCTTTAAGGCCACATGCCGTGCTGATGAACCGGTCCAGCCAGACCGGACCGAAAGGGGTGACGGGCTGGCCCAGTATCCGGTTGGCAGCCTTTTTTTTCCAGCGCCGCCAGATCATGCGCAGATGGGTGTAATCCAGTTCATGGGGAAGAAACCCCAGGATTTTTTCCGGATGAAAATCTTCAAAATTGAGGCGGAATGGCGAGGCACTGTAAGTACCTGGAAACAGGCACAAAAAATGCTCCGCTACCTTGATCACCAGGTCTCCCAGGTGTTTCTCATGTACTGCGGTGAACCCGGAACCCGGATCCCCAAGAAGCTGTGATATTTTCCTGCTGCCGATACTGATGTGGGTGCCGTTGTTGGCCAGGCTGATATTGGAGCTGCTGGGCAGGATCACCAGGTTTGAATTGATGATGCCGGCTTCCTTGAGTTTGGCAATGCCGTTGATCTGGCTTCTGGACAGCACCTCATGGCACAGTTTCATATAGGCGTGCTTTTCTTCACCCCGGTTCCAGCCGGACAGGCAGGGGCTCATGAAAAGATAGCGGTAGAAGGCATCGGAAAGACAGGCATTGAGCCGGTGCTGCATCACCGGCGGAGATGCGGAAAAAAACACCCGCACCTCCTGGCCGTTATCCAAAAGCCCCAGTTTTTGTTCCGCATACTGCACCAGCAGCTGGGTGAACAGAAACCGGATCAGGGTTTCCGTGGCAAGGGTACGGCCGATCCCCCTGGACCCGGATCCGGACCGCACCGGATGAAAGGAAAAAATTTCAGGAGAGGTGTTGTCATTGAGGAAATGGGCCATCATCTGCTCGCCGGTCTGCTTGATGCGCGGATGAATAAGGGGTGCCGACCCAAGCACGTCCGCCAGGGACAGTTTGAGCAGATAGGAGACCGGCACCCGGATCATGGATTCGCCCCC
>JAABRW010000108.1 GCA_011390695.1 Desulfotignum sp. | reverse complement strand
TTTTTTCACCATTAAGGCGACCCGCCCGCTGTGCCATATGACACAGCGAAAAGATCTGGATCTGTTCTGCCTGAATCAGGCACTGGCCGCCGGAGCCCGGTTTCAAATCGTTGATCGCATCCATGCCCTGGTTCAGGAAAAAGAGACCGTGACCCTTCACACTTCCGCAGGATTGCTGACCGCATCCTATGTGATCGGGGCGGATGGTGCCAATTCACGGATCCGGACGTTGCTCAACCGCCAGGGCCGGTCATACCGGATCCGGAAAATACACGGTCTGGAAGCCGATGTTCAGGTGAGCCGGCCGGATCAGGTGTCCATGGCATTCGCATTTTTCAGGGACCTGCCCGGATATTACTGGATCTTTCCTAAAAAAACGCATATCAACATCGGAATATTCAGCCATGATCACACCCCGGTATCGGTCCGGAACCTGGCCGCCTTTGCCCGGGAGCGCTTCGGCACGGATGCATTGTCCGACATCACAGGCTATCCCATCGGTACCGGCGGGGGCCGGGGGTTCCGAAGCCCGGGGGGCGGACGGGTCCTGCTGGCCGGGGATGCGGCCGGATTTGCCGAATCCGTTTTCGGGGAAGGGATCTATTTTGCAGTGAGATCCGGCCGGACCGCCGCAGCCGCCATTTGCCAGGCCCTGGAGAAAAAAATGCGGGCATTATCTGTGTATACCCGGTCCCTGGCCGGCCTGCGCCTGGATCTGGGGGTGTCCCGATATGGGGCCGCTGCATTGTACCGATGGACGGAGCCGTGTCTCAAATTTGCCGGTATTCCCGCGGTTCAACACCATTTTTCCAAAGGATATGCCGCAGGTCGGCCCCTGTTGCGGTTGTTTCTGCCATGAAAATACTTCATACATCCGACTGGCACCTGGGCCGGTCCCTTTACGGCCGCAAACGGTATGATGAGTTTGCCGCATTTCTGGACTGGCTGGCACACACCATTGAAACCCAGCAGATCGATCTGCTGCTGGTGTCAGGGGATGTGTTTGACACCACCACGCCGGGCCACCGGGCCCAGGAGCTCTACTACCGGTTTCTGTGCCGCGTGGCAGCCTCCTGCTGCGCCCATGTGGTGGTGATCGCCGGAAACCATGATTCCCCGTCATTTCTCAATGCCCCCAAAGAGATTTTGCACATGCTGAATGTGCATGTGGTGGGGGCTGTGACCGACACCTTGGCCGATGAAGTGCTTGTGATTTCCGATACAGATCAGACTGCGGTGGTGTGTGCGGTGCCCTATCTGCGGGACAAGGATATCCGGACCGTTGAGCCGGGTGAAACCATTGATGATAAAAACAGAAAACTGGTGCAGGGCATCCGGCAGCACTATGCACATGTGGCGGCCATTGCCGAAGAAAAGCGGGAGGCATTGCTCACTAAAACAGCTGATGCAGATCCCCAGCCCTACATTCCCATCATCGCCCTGGGCCATCTGTTCACGGCCGGCGGCAAAACCGTTGACGGGGACGGGGTCAGAGACCTGTATGTGGGTTCCCTGGCCCATGTCGACACCTCTGTGTTTCCGGAGAGCATCGATTATCTGGCACTGGGCCATCTGCATGTGCCCCAGAAAGTGGGGGGGGCGGCGCAGTTCCGCTACAGCGGGTCTCCCATTCCCATGGGGTTTGGGGAGGCCGGCCATGCCAAACAGGTGGTGATGGCGGAATTCAGCCGTGAAAATACCGCAGTCACGCCCCTTCCGGTTCCCTGCTTTCAGGAGCTGGTGCGTATCACAGGATCTCTGGATGAGATCTGTGAAAAGGTGGCCCAGCTCAGGCAGGCCCGGAGCCGGGCATGGCTGGAGATCGAATACACGGGCCGCGACATGGTGGGCAGCCTTCGGGAAGTGCTGGATGAGGCAGTGGCGGATTCAGACATGGAGATCCGCCGGATTAAAAACAGACAGGTGATGGACCGGGTGATCCAGAAAACCCGGAAACAGGAAACCCTGGACGATCTGGACCCCAGAGACGTGTTTGACCGGTGCCTGGATGCGGCAGATGTGACAAACGAGGATCGCAAACTGCTGACAGCTTCCTACGATGAGATTGTGACGGCCCTTCTGGAGGAGGATAAGCATGCAGATTAGGCTGGAGCCTTCAGAAATAAAATGAAAATTATATCCCTTCAATTTAAAAATTTGAATTCGCTTTACGGCGAATGGGCCATTGATTTTACCCATCCGGAATACACGGGCAGCGGTATTTTCGCGTTGACCGGCCCGACGGGTGCGGGCAAATCCACCATACTGGACGCTGTCTGCCTGGCCCTGTATGGGGCTACCCCCCGGTTGGGAAAAATCACGGGCACCGGCAATGAGATCATGTCCCGCCAGACCGGGGAATGCTATGCGGAAGTGGTGTTTGAATCCCAGGGGAAAAAGTACCGATGTTATTGGGAACAGCACCGGGCCCGCAAAAAACCGGACGGCAACCTGATCGGTGCCAGTCATGAAATCAGCGATGCACAGACCGCCCGGCCCATAGAAACCAAAAAAAGCCGGGTGGGCCAGGTGATCGAAGAAAAAACCGGCATGGATTTCGACCGGTTCACCCGGTCCATTCTTCTGGCCCAGGGCGGGTTTGATACGTTTTTGAAAGCAGATGTGGAACAGAAATCCCGCATCCTTGAGCAGATTACCGGCACGGGTATTTATTCGGAAATTTCCCGCCGGGTCCATGAACGCCACCGGGATGAAAAAGAAAAATTAAAAGTGCTGGAAGCGGAAACCGCCGGCATCGAGATTCTGACACCGGAGCAGGAAATACAGATTCATCAGGATCTGGCACAAAAAGACAAACAGGAAACGGATCTGGCCGCCAAAACCGTTGAACTGCAAAAAGCCATGGCCTGGCTTGCGGGAATCCAGGGGCTGGAAAAAGAGATCAGTGATCTGTCGGAGGAAACCCAAAAATTACACGCGGATATGACGGCGTTCAATCCGTTGCGGGACCGTCTGGACCGGGCAGTGACCGCGGCCGGGCTGGCAGGGGCGTATGCCGCCTTATCTGCGGTGCGCAAACAGCAGGCCGCCGACCGGATGCAGGTGAACGCCCGGGAACAGGAACTGCCGAAACTGGAAAAAGCGTTTCAGCAAAAGGAAACCGATCTGAACGCCGCAGCCCGTTACACCGTCCAGGCCAAAGAAAACCTGAAACAGGCAGCTCCGTTGATCCGGAAAGTCCGACTGCTGGATCAGGCCCTGGCTGAAAAAAAACAGGCAATTGTTCAAGCCGGAAAGCGTTGTAAAGCAGATGCCACAGCCATTGAATCCGACAGGCAGCGGTTAAGCAAAAAACAGGAAAAACAGGCTCAGGCCATTCAGACACTGAAACAGGTGGAAACATTTCTCAAAGACCATTTTCAGGATGAATGGCTGGTGCAGGGCTTTGCCGGTATCCAGGAACAGCTGGGGTTTTTGATTTCCCGGAAAAAAGAGATGGACCGGATCACGGCAGATCAAAAAAAGGCCGAAGACGCGGTTCAGAAAGCCGTTGAAAACCTGGCCCATTGCACAAAGCATTGCCGGGATCATCAACAGAGGCTGGCCCGGGCAGGCCGCCGGCTGGAACAGGGGAAAAAACAGCTGTCTGATCTGCTGGGGGGCCGGCTGCTGCGGGAATACCGCGCTGAAAAAGACAGCCTGCTCCGGGAGATGACGCTGTTAAAAACCATCGCCCAGCTGGAGGATTACCGGAAACGTCTGGAACACGGGGCCCCGTGCCCTTTGTGCGGGGCCAGGGAACACCCGTTTGCCCAAGGGAATGTGCCGGTGCCCGATGACACGGAAAAAAAGGTGGCAGCCCTGTCCCACCTGATTCAAACTGCCGAAGCCCAGGAAGTTGCCATTCAAAAACTGGAAGCCGCGGAAAACCAGGCCCGCAAAAATCTGGCGGAACAGGAAAAACTGGAAGCCGCGCAAATTCATGAAAAAAACGCGGCCCGGAAATATCTGACCGATGTGACACAGCGGTTGGACATGGTCCGGGAAGCGTTTGCCCAGTTAAAACAAAAAGTGGCTGCCAAACTGCGGCCTTTGGGCATAGAAAAGATGTCAGATTCAGAGGTGCCGGTGTTGCTTGAATCGTTGGAAAAACGGCGAAATCAATGGCAGGCAAAGGTTCAGGCCCAGGCGCAGATAGAAAAACAACTGGCTGAACTGGACAGTGAATTAAAGGAGCTGGCCGCAGTGATCCATACCCGGAGCCGGGCATTGGCTGAAAAACAGGCAGCCCTGAAATCGGATGAAAAAGCCCGGGACCAACTCCGGAAAAACCGCCGGGATCTGTTTGAAGACAAAAACCCGGACCAGGAGGAAAACCGGCTGAACCAGGCGGTGACCGACGCGGAATCTGCGGAAAAACAGGCGGCCGGACAAAGGGATGAGGCCCGGCAAAAATGGCAGACCGCCGTCACTCATTTGACTGCACTCAAGGAACGGATCCGGCAGAGCGCCACCGAATTAAACCAGCTTGAGCCCGCGTTTAAAGAGAAACTTCAGGCCGCTGGATTCATCAGCGAAGCATCGTTTTTACAGGCCCGGCTGCCGGCCGAAGAAAAGGAAACGCTTCAGAAAAAAGCCAAGGCCCTGGATGACCGGCAAGTTGATCTGGCCGCCCGGAAAAAGGACCGGGAACATCGGCTGGCTGCGGAAAAAGCCAGACAGGTCACCCACAGCACCCTGGAACAGCTTGCCCCCCGGGTCAGGGAACATGAAAACGCATTGAAACAGCTCCGGGATGAGATGGCCGGCCTGAAGCATCAACTCGGACAGAATCTGGCCGCAAAGGATCGCATCAAGGAAAAACAGGCGCGCATCAAAGCCCAGAAAACCGAGTGCCGCCGCTGGGATCAACTCCACGAGCTGATCGGATCTGCAGACGGTAAAAAATACCGGAACTTTGCCCAGGGACTGACCTTTGAACTGATGGTGTCCCATGCCAACCGGCAGCTGGAAAAGATGACGGACCGGTATCTGCTGATCCGTGA
>JAABRW010000107.1 GCA_011390695.1 Desulfotignum sp. | reverse complement strand
GCACCTGGATTTTAATGTGTATCTGCCCGAGTCCTGCCAGGCATTTGAAGAAGATATCAAAAAGATCATCACCCGTTACCACCAGCGGGGCCGCATGGAAATCCGCATCACTGTTCAGGATGATTCTCCGGAACCGGATCAGTTTGCAGTGGATGAGGCAAAAGCCACAGCCTATTTTAAAGCCCTGCAACAGATAAACAAATGCCTGAACCTTGCGAAGGATCCCGGACTGGACCATATTCTGTGTGCAAAAAACATTATTATGCCTGCGCCAAAACAACTGGATCCGCAGCTGCTATGGCAGGTGGTGTCGACAGCTGTAAAAAATGCCGCCCGGGAACTGGACCAGATGCGAAAGAAAGAAGGCATCAACCTGTACCAGGACCTGGCAGCCAGACTGGATGCCATTGAAAACCAGATGGTTCTGGTAAAAGACCAGGCAAAAGAGATCCCCGTCATTTATAAAAAACGGTTGGAGGAGCGGTTGGAAAGGCTGGCACCAGACAAAGAGGGTATTGATCCGGTGCGGCTGGCCCAGGAAGTTGCCATTCTGGCGGATAAAAGTGATGTGTCCGAGGAAATTGTCCGCATATCAAGCCATATTCAGCAGTTCCGGGATGTGATGAAAGCCGACCGGTCCCAGGGGCAGAAGTTGAATTTTCTGATCCAGGAATTCAACCGGGAATTCAACACCATCGGTTCCAAAGCCGGCAATGCACAATTATCTCATATAATAGTGGATTTGAAATCCCGACTGGAAAAGATCCGGGAACAGGTACAGAATATTGAGTAACGCAATTTTCGGCGTTGATATACCGGGGGGCGGATTTGCACAATAAAAATGGACCCGGCCGGGATCAGGCAAGGCATATGCGCGAAAATCAGATGATTCTTTTAGGATGGGAAAAATGCTATGGAACAGGTGCTGTTAAATATTGGTTTTGGTAATACAGTCGTGGCCGAACGGGTGGTGGCCATTTTGTCACCCAATTCAAGCCCCATGAAACGTATCAAGGATGAGGCAAAAGATGAGCGCTGCCTCATCGATGCCACCCACGGCAGAAAAACCCGGGCCATCATAGTCACGGACAGCAACCATGTGATTTTATCAGCCATCCAGGCAGAAACAGTGGCTTCCCGGTTTGCCTCCCTGATAAAAGACGGGGAAGCACAGCAAGAGGAATAACATGGCCCGAAAAGGACGGTTGTTTGTGATATCGGCCCCGTCAGGCGCTGGTAAAACAACACTCATAAAACAGGTTTTGAAAAAATTTTCCGGGGTTTTCTATTCCGTGTCCCATACCACCCGCCTCCCCCGGCCGGGGGAGATCCATGGCAAAGATTATTTTTTCATCAATGAATCTGAATTTGTGGATATGATCGATGCAGATCTCTGGCTGGAATGGGCCAGGGTCCATGGGCATTATTACGGCACATCCCGCACCTTTGTGGAAGAACAGCTTGAAAAGGGCAGCATCCTGCTGCTGGACATTGATGTTCAGGGGGCAGCTCAGATCATGGCATCCGGCCTGAATCCGGTATCGGTGTTCATCATGCCGCCTTCCCTTGAAGAGCTGGGCCGCCGTCTGGAAAATCGTGGCACAGATGACCCCCGGACCATTGCCCGGCGCCTGAAAAATGCCAAAGAAGAGATCAGGCAAAAACATATGTTTCAATATGTGCTGGTGAATGATGACCTGGAAACCGCATCTGCGCAATTGTGTCACATTTTTGAAAAAGAAATGGAAAATAATTGACAAAACAGACAGACAGACAAAATACAGGTAGAAAAAACACAGAAATTCTTTTTGGATTTCACAGTGTGTATGAGGCTCTCAAGGCTGAGAAACGTCAGTTTGACACTGTTTTTATTTCCCGAAGCCGGTCAGGTAAACGGGGGGATAAACTTGTGTCTCTGGCTGCTGCTGCAGGCATAAAGGTGGTTGTTACAGATGCCGGGCACCTGGAGGAACTGACCCAGTCAGATGCCCACCAGGGCATTGCCGCCAGAACATCAGTATTTCCGGTACAAAAGGGATCTGATATCGTGCCCTGGATCAGGAGCCGGCAGGGGCCTTTTCTGGCCCTTGTGCTGGACCAGATCGAGGATCCCCAGAATCTGGGTGCTTTGATCCGTACTGCCCTGTGCACGGGTGTGGATTGCATCATGATTCCCAAAGACCGGTCAGCTCTGCCGACTCCCGGGGTTTCCAGGGCATCTGCCGGAGCCATGGAACATGCACAGATTTTTATTGTAACCAATACAGCGGCTACTTTGCGCACCTTAAAGGAAAACCAGGCCTGGACAGCAGGTCTGGATGCCGGGGGTGATACACCCCTGTTTGGGGCGGATCTGACAGGCTGCCTGGCCCTGGTGGCAGGAGGAGAACACAAGGGGATCCGTCCCGGTGTCCGCAAGGAATGTGATTTTCTGGTGTCCATTCCCATTAAAGGCCCCATAAATTCCCTTAATGCCTCGGTTGCCGGTGGTATGGCCATGTATGAAGCGCTGCGCCAGCGCAGTATGCACCCTGGCGGATAATGTTGCCCCGGCTTTGGTACAGACAGGCATGCCCAGGCCGGGGGCCGTTTGACCCCGGATCTGGCCGGCAGTCTCTCCGGGATAAAGGATGTCTCATGCTCCGGGTTTTCACAAATAATAAAGGAAAAACTTTTGGCCGGTACCTGACAAAGACCGCCCGGTTCTTTCAGGTACTTGTGTTTCCCCACCTGTGCATGAACTGCCGGATTCTGCTGAATCCGGGCACGGCAGGATTTTATACCAGCCAGGCATGTTTCTGCAAAAACTGCCTGGCCAGGGGGCTGCCCCTGTTTGAACCGCCTTTCTGCACCCGGTGCGGGCATCTGTTTGATGCGGGGGAAAACCATCTTTGTGAAACCTGTTTAAAAAGGCTGCCCCGGATACGCCGGGTGCGGGCGGCCCTTGCATACCAGGGGCTTGTGCGGGATATCCTGCCCCTTTTTAAATACCAGGCCAGGCTTTCTTTGACCCGGTTTTTTGAACCATTGATGTTTGATGCATTTTCCCGGTTTTTTGAAAATAAAGAGATTCACTGTATACTGCCCATCCCTTTGCACGCCAGAAAGCTTCGCCAGCGGGGGTTTAATCAGTCTTTTCTGCTGGTGCGCGGTTTTGCCAAAACATATTGCAAAATCCATGGGACAAAGCCGTTGTGGAAGGTGGACACAACCTCATTGAAGCGGGTCAGATATACCAGTCCCCAGACCGGATTTGACATTGCCGTGCGCCGCAAAAATTTGAAAAATGCGTTTCAGGTGACAGATTCTGCTGCGATCAAAGATCGCAATATTTTGCTGGTGGATGATGTATACACCACCGGGGCTACCTGCGCTGAGGCTGCCCGGGTTCTTCTGGCTGCGGGTGCCGGCCGGGTGGATGTGCTGGTTCTTGCCCGGGCATAACCCCGGGATAACCACATGTAACATGATTTTGTTCGGGTGAGCAAAACCCGCCCCCCGCGGGTGCCTTGTGCATTTGGGAAAAAATTATTTGATTTTCTGAATAATGGTTTCCACCACCTGTTCGGCAGTGTCTCCGAACAGGTTTTCCACTGGTACCAGGTTGAGGAATTTGTCATCCCATACAATGTTTTCGCTTTCCAGAACCCAGTCCTTCAGTCGGGTGTATTTGCCGCCCAGTGCCTTGATTTTCTTGAGCAGGGATACGGATTCAGAGGGTTTGAAATCCACATTCAAAGACAAAATGAATTCAATGATATTGGGGGTGGCCGGGGAAGCAGATAATACCGGAATAACCAGAATGCTTTTTTTGTCTTTGCGGCCTTTACCGATATACACGTTGCCTTCCCGGACAATAATGTGTTTGGTGCCTTTGAGCTGGGGATCGGTTTCCACCCGGGAGGTTTCATTTTTCAGTGTCCCGGTTTTTTCCTTTACATGTATCCTGGTGTCAGGGGTGACTTCTCCCAAAAGGTTAAGTCCCGTCACCTGGTAAAGCAGGCCCCCGTTGATTCTGGCAATGACTTCCTGGAGATTTTTGATAACCAGCACATTTTTATTGGTGATCTGGGAAATCTGGATATCATGAAACCCCAGTTCATCAAACACAAGCCCCTGGAAGGTTTCTTTTATTCTGCTGGTGCCCACAGTTACGGTTTTGGCCTGGTGCTTGATGGCATCCACGGGCCTGGCCATATTGTTGATGGCAAATCCCAGATTTTCAAAAAAAACATTGAGCATATTGGAAGGGGTGCCTTTGGTCATAAAATCAATTTCAAAATCAGACACCGGCAGTCTGCCGGACAGATATTTAAGCAGCAGGGTGATATTGGCCACATTGTCCAGTCCCATGGCAGCCGGGAATGCATTTTCTCTGCGTTTTTTTGAAAACTGGTTATAGAAGGCTGCAATGTGCTCTCTGAATTTTTTTTCCAGGAGCACTTCATATGCATCATGCCCCATGGCGGTGAATTCATCCAGCATCTCCTGGACATCAGCCCGGCACTGGTACATGAATCTGGAACCTTCGTTGATGGCAAGGGCCGCATAATACCCCCAGATATGGCCCACCAGGGTATTGAGTATGGGGGCGAACTGTTCTTTTATCCGGGGTACTTTGAAAACGTCTTTTGCATACAGATCAAACCGGTCTTCTCCCTCGGTGGCAATGACCAGGGGGGTGGCTTTATGGGCATGGAAAATGGCGGTGTCTTTGATAATATCGCCAAGAACGCTTTCCCGTGTACCGGCGGCACATACGATGATCAACGGTTCCGATGACAGGTCGATATGTTTTTTGTCCTCAACAAAATCCGATGAAATGGTTTTATAACACAGTTCAGACAATTTAATGCGGATTTCATCAGCAGAGGTTTTGTTGGCACCCGATCCCACTGTGGCCCAGTAGTTTTTTGTGACTGCCAGGCGGAAGGCGGATTCCCGGATCTGGTCCCGCAGGTTTAAAACAACGCGCATTTTGTCCGGGATGGACAGCATTTCGTGGATC
>JAABRW010000106.1 GCA_011390695.1 Desulfotignum sp. | reverse complement strand
GTTTCACCGGTGGAACCTAAGAGCACGCCCACGGTGACCCCTTCCTTGTTCACATCCTCAAGGGTTTGAAAGTCGGTATCGGTGCGGGTGAAGATACAGGGCTGCACCTCGATCCAGGGATCGGTGAAGGTGATTTTCAGGGCTCGTTTGAGCGTGGGGGTCATGTCGGCCGCCAGGATATCGGCCTTGCCGGAGAGCAGCGCCGGAATCAGGCCGTCCCAGTCAAAATCCAGAACCACCATTTTGACACCCATGGATTCGGCCATGCCTTTGGCAAAATCGATCATGGAACCGGCATGTTCCCCGTGTTTGTTCACAAAGGCATAGGGGGCGGCACCGGACTGTACCGCCACACGCAGTTCCCCGCGTTTTACAATCTCTGTCAGGGTACCGGCGAAGGTGATGGCGCTGAAGCACAGAACAGCAGCCAGTGCAAGGACCAGTGAGAGTAATTTTTTCTGACGCATGTTTTTTCTCCTTTTGTTACAGTTTGGTATAAAAGTCAGCGGCACCATGCCGCACGTCGGCTGTAAAAAGGGTTGCCCCTGCCGACGGCTGTAAACCGTCGGCTGTACCCGATATCCTGATATCCTGTCGCAGGCCGGCTGCGGCCGATTTCGTGCAGAAGGAGGGGGCATCAACTTTCCAGGCTTTTCAGAACTTCAATCACAACGATCCCTCTTTTTTTCAAGCTTTCCAGAAACGGCACCTCAGGTATATGGATCATGGGGGAGAGCACCCCGGTTTCGGTAATCTGTTTTTTTGCGATCATTTTGGCGGCAATGACCGCAGAGCAGGCAACTCCCTTGCTCATGGCCATCAGCCCTGTGTTCAGATCCCGTTCAATGACCATGGTGGAGGTAAGCTGCGTTTTTTTGCCGTCGATTGTGCCTTCAAATATGTTGAGCATGGCCACCAGGTCTTTTTCATCATCCTGGTAGACCAGGCGGGGGGCCAGATATTTGTCCATGAAATCCATGGGGGAAACCGTGCCGTCTCCCAGGTTCGGAACCGGGGTTTCATCCAGAAATCCCAGGGCCTTGAGAGGACGCCAGAAAGCGGCCCATCCGGGCCAGCGCAGAGAATATCTGCCCGTGTCCACAATGGTGTCTGAAAGTCCCATGCGGTCGGTGAAAAAGGCGGCATTGCCGTTGGGAATGGCCTCGAGGGTTCCCAGACCGGGAAAATCAACACTGTGGATGTTGGCTGCATCATGCTGGCGGTCTCCGGGAATGTCCACCCGTTTGCCGTCGACAATAAAGGTGCTGTCCCGCTTGGTGGAACTTAACACGCCCCGCCATATCCAGGAAGTCTTGTAGTTCAACGGGTTGGTGCAGGCTTTTTTTTCAGGAAATCCGCCGCAGTAGGACTTGATGGCTGTCAGTGTATCGAATTTTCGCACGGCACAGCCGTAAAGCACCAAGTCAATGCCCGGGTCCAGGCCGCATTCAGGCATGATGGCTATGCCCGCGTCTCTGGCTTTTTCGTCCATCTGGCCCGGATCATACATGTAATTGGTGTTCACAACGGACACGCCCGCTGCCAGGGCTGCCTCGTTCACAGGATCGGTAAATTCCTTTGGCAGAAGATCAATGGCCACATCCGCCTGTTTTATCACGCCTAACAGGTCGGCGGTATTGTTCGCATCAATGGCAACGGTGGTGATTTTTTCCATGTCCGTAAAGGGCGCTATCTTTGATAACTGGTCAAACTGTGCATCAGCACAGATGATTTCACTGACCTGATCATCTGAGGCCAGATCGTACAATGCGGTCCGTCCCTGGATGCCGCATCCGCCGAGAACAAGAATTTTCATAGTGATTCCTTATGTTAAAATTGTATATTCAAACAATACTGGAATGTATACATTCGTTTACATGTATACATTAAAAAGTTTTTCTGTCAAGGGCACAGCCATTTTTTTTTACTTCAGGTGCTGCAGTTTCATAAACAGCATTTCATAGGTGGAACGGATATGAAATTTCATGAGGTTACCGGCTTTTTCATCGTTTCTGTTTTCAAGGGCCGCCACCACCCGGGCATGCTGGTCCGGGGTTTTTAATCTGCTGTAGTCAATGTTTTTCCTGTAATAATTATCATAGAAAAACACATACACATTGGACCGCCAGAAGATGTGGCGGCAGTAGTGCTCAAGGTAGCGGTTGCCGCTGAATCGGGCAATGCCCAGGTGAAAGGCCTTGTTGATTTCCAGTACATCCAGTTTGGAAAGGGTGCCGTCCGGGTTGGCTTCTTTTTCAACCAGGGTCTTGAGAAAAGCGATGTCTTCCTCTGTGGCAAACCGGGCTGCAGAGGCGGCTGCCATGCCTTCGATATTCTCTCTGAGAAAAAACACCTGCTGGGCATCCCGGGCGCTCACATCCGGAATATAGCAGCCTTTTTTCTTCTTTTTTTCCAGAAAGCCTTCAGCAACGAGCTGCCCAAGAGCGTGCCGCACCGGGGTCCGGCTCAATCCCAGGGAATCGGCCAGTTCGGTTTCAAACAGAAAATCCCCGGGGCTGAAACGGTTATCCAGAATCAGCCCGAGAATGGCAGTATACGCAAACTCTTCAAAATTTTCTTTGGCCATGACACCGGCCCGCCTTTTATTGGGGGTTTCGCCAGCATGTTTGTGGCTGAACCATATCTAATGTATACATATATTCCGGATGCACATTGTGTCAACCAAATAATTGAAACCAGATGTGTTCTCCCAGTGTATGCCGGTTTTGATCAAGGCATTTATACGAATTTTTCTGATGGATTATCCGGTTGTCAGATTCCGGGTGACAAAAAACTGGGGAAAATCCGTGATAATACCGCTGGCACCGGCCTGGATGTGCATGGCAGCGGTTCTGGGATCGTTGACCGTGAACAGGTTTACTGCAAAGCCCTGTTGCACAAGATTTCGGACAAATTCAGGGTCCACAAGGGATGCATTGATGTTGTAGACATTGAAGGCACCGGGCAGGAAGTTTTTTATGTCTGTGCCGGTTTCCCCCACCAGGGCCTGGACTGCGATATCCGGCAGGAGCAGCCGGACCCGTTCCAGCCAGTAATGGTTGAAAGAGGAAATCACCACCCGGGACGGCAAAATTCTGGTTTCATTTATTGCTGCCAGGGTTTTGCCTACAGTATAAAAGGGACTGGGATCTGTGCCATGGTCTTTGAGTTCCAGATTTATGCGCCAGTCCAGATTTTTTGTGAGCAGCAGCCCCTGTTCAAGGGTGGGAATCTTTTCATTGCAGAATCCGGCCAGGGCATCTGCTGTTACATACCCCTTTTGGATGGTTGAAAACGGATCGGTGCTTTCAAACCAGGATCCGGCATCCAGGGTTTTGAGTTCAGCCAGGGTAAAATGGGACACAAGATATTTTCTGCGGCCTTCGGATGTCAGGTTCTTGAAGTGCTTTCTTGCATTGGTGCACCGGAGCAGATTCAGGTCATGGAACAGTACCAGAAGGCCGTCCCTGGTGACCTGGATGTCGGTTTCCCAGCGGTGTGCTCCGGATTGCCATGCCGCCTTTGCGGCGGCCAGGGTGTTTTCCGGGGCCAGGCTCCTGGCCCCTCGGTGGGCGATAATTTCGGTCATGGACGCTGGTGTGGATGTCTCAGTTTTGTCCATTTTCGTTTCTGCGCTGGTCAATGGGCAGATAATCGGTGATGGTGTTGCCCATGTAGATCTGTCTTGGCCGGGAAATTTTCATTTCCGGATCAGCCATATCCTCTTTCCACTGGGCGATCCAGCCGGGCAGCCGACCGATGGCGAACATCACTGTGAACATGTTGGTGGGAATGCCCAGGGCCCGCAGCACAATACCTGCATAAAAATCCACGTTGGGATACAGGTGCTTCTCCTTGAAATAGGTATCTTCCAGGGCAGCTTCTTCCAGGCGCCGGCCGATTTCCAGCAATGGATCCTGCCTGTTCACCTTGGCCAGAACCATATCGCACATTTTTTTCATGATCCTGCCCCGGGGGTCATAGGTTTTGTAGACCCGGTGTCCAAATCCCATGAGGCGGAAGGGATCGTTTTTATCCCTGGCCCTGGCAATGCATTGGTCAATGGTCATACCGTCTTTCTGGATCTGTTCCAGCATGTTGATCACTGCCTGGTTGGCCCCGCCGTGAAGCGGTCCCCACAAAGCACTGATACCGGCAGACAGGGAGGCATAGATATTCACTTTTCCGGAGCCCACCACCCGGACCGCAGTGGTGGAGCAGTTCTGTTCGTGATCTGCGTGCAGAATCCAGAACACATTCAGAGCTTTCACCAGGTCGTCATCCATATGATAAGGCACCACATCACTGTCAAACATCATATTCAGAAAATTGGCGCAGTAACACAGGCCGGGCTGGGGGTAGGTCACCCGCTGGCCGATGGAAATCTTATACGCCATGGCCGCAAGGGTCCGGACTTTGGAAATGATCCGCAAAAAGGTGGTATTCATCTCCTCTTCCAGGTCAATGAGTTCCGGATAAAAAGAGCGCAATGCATTGACCATGGCGGACAGAATCCCCATGGGATGGGCCTTGGGCGGATAATTCTGGTAAAAGGCCCGCATGTTTTCATGGACCAGGGAAAAATCATTGAGATATACCGAGGTGCGGGTCAATTCCTCCCTGGTGGGCAGCCTGCCCACAATGAGCAGGTAGGCGGTTTCCACAAAGCTGGATTTTTCAGCCAGCTGTTCAATGGGAATGCCCCTGTACCGCAGGATGCCTTTTTCACCGTCCATGTAAGTGATGGCACTTTTGCAGGCACCGGTGTTGCCATACCCCGGGTCAAAGGTGATACAGCCGGTTTTCTGGCGCAGCTGCCTGATATCGATGGCTTTTTCCCCTTCTGTTCCCGTTATTACGGGCAGGGCCATCTCTTTTCCGTCAATGATAAGTTTTGCATATTCCTGCATACAGCCTCCTCATCGAACAGGAACATCCCCGGGAATGGTGGTCCTGTATCTGATGAATAAAATAATATGTTTAAGCCTGGATTCAGTCTGGGTAAAAAATCGCCGTTAAGGATGGTTCAGATCAT